>NZ_JCACHA010000704.1:8657-11536 GCF_059503625.1 Skermanella sp. | reverse complement strand
GTTGGGATGCAAACAGGACTGGCGAGAAGGAATACCACTGTCGCGCGCGCCAATCGTGATATTTGCGGCTTGCAACCGGCCGTGCGGCGGGACAGGGTTGGTGGACTTCAAAATACGGTCAGGGAGACCAGAAAATGCCGACAGGTACCGTCAAGTGGTTCAATGCGACCAAGGGATATGGCTTTATCCAGCCTGACCAGGGTGGACCGGACGTATTCGTTCACATCTCCGCCGTCGAGCGTTCGGGCATGAACGGCCTGAACGATGGCGACGCGGTTAGCTTCGACCTCGAGAACGACCCCCGCAAGGGCAAGACCTCGGCTGTCAACCTGAAGCGCGTCTAAGTCAGGCGCAATTCGGGACGGCCTTCAGGACAAGGATAGGGAGGCGGCCGTGAGGCTCCAGTCGTGGCGCAAGGGCGACATCCGTCGCGTCTGGCGTAATTACTCGACCGGTTTGGCCGCTTTCGTCCTCGCCGCCATTGTCGTGGTGGTGCTCGTGCTGACTACTCCCCTTTAGGGGAGTTTCAGGCCCCTGGCCGGGAGCGCCGATCACTTCGGCTCTCCCGGCGGTCGCCTGTGCACGGTCTTCCGGTTCCTACATCATTCCGGTTCCTACATCGGCCAGAACATGCCGATCAGGAACGTGCCCAGGGTGATCACGATCACCGACAGCGGCAGGCCCAGCCGCCAGTAATCCCCGAACCGATATCCGCCCGGCCCCATCACCAGCGTATTGCACTGGTGACCGATCGGCGTGAGGAAATCGCAGGCGGCCCCGACCGCGACCGCCATCAGGAACGGATCGGGGTTGAGACCGAGTTGGCCCGCCAGGCTGGCTCCGATCGGGGCCATCACCAGCACCGTCGCGGCGTTGTTGAGGAAAGGCGTGACGGCCATGGCGACCGTCAGGATCAGCGCCAGCGATCCCATCGGCGGCAGTGCCCCGGCGGCGCCCGAAAGCCATCCCGCGATCAGGTCGGTGCCGCCCGTGGTGCGCAAGGCGTCGCTGACCGGGATCAGCGAACCGAGCAGGATCAGGATCG
This sequence comes from Skermanella sp., assembly GCF_059503625.1. Lineage (NCBI taxonomy): Bacteria > Pseudomonadati > Pseudomonadota > Alphaproteobacteria > Rhodospirillales > Azospirillaceae > Skermanella > Skermanella sp. Next base: position 10,491 of record NZ_JCACHA010000704.1, on the reverse strand, counting down.
GCCAGTCGACCACCTCGTACGCCTCGCGCGGGGTCAGGACGCGGGTCAGCAGAAGGATCACCGCCGCCCCGAAGAACGCTATGGTGACCGTCACCACCTGGAGCGCCACCAGCGCCATGGCGATGGCAAGCACCGTGATGGGCAGGTACAGGTGGCGTTTCCGCCCGAGGCTGACGTTCCGCTCGGCCAGAGGCAGGCAGCCCAGTTCCGCCAGCGTGTCGGGCATGGCGTCCTTGTTGCCATGGAGCACTAGCAGGTCGCCCTGCTGGAACCGAACCCGGCGCAGGCGCTGGCTGACCTGACGCCCACGCCGGCTGAGCGCCAGCAGGTTGACGCCGAACCGCTCGCGCAGGCTGATCTGGGCCGCGGAATTGCCGATCAGCGGCGAGCCCTGGGTCACCACCGCCTCGACCATGCCGATCTCGCCGCGCCGGGCGGACGCGATCTCGCCCTCCTTCAAGCCGACCAGTTCCAGCTTGCCGTCCACCGTGATCTTTTCCAGCGCCTGGGCCTCGCCTTCCAGCACGAGGACGTCGTCGGCGAACAAGGTCCAGTGGCCCGAAGGGACGTAGCGGCGGAACCCTTCGCGGATGATGCCGACGACCGTCACTTCGGCCTCCGCCATGCTCTCCAGGTCGAACACCGTCTTGCCGACCAGCGGCGACTCAGGCGGCAGGCGGGCTTCGGTCGTGTAGTCCTCGATCGAGAACTGGGCGTCGCCCGCCGCTCCCGACCGTTCTGCGCGCGGCAGCAGCCGCCAGCCGAACGTCAGGAAGACGATGCCGACCACCGCCAGACCGATGCCGACCGGCGCGAAATCGAACATCGTGAACGGTTCGCCAACGATGTCCTCCCGCATGCGCGACACGATGATGTTGGGAGAGGTGCCGACCAGCGTCGCCAATCCGCCGAGCAGCGACCCGAACGACAGCGGCATCAGCAGGCGGGAGGCAGGCTTGCCGGTCCGGCGCGAGATCTGGAAGGCGATCGGCATGAAGATCGCCAGGGCGCCGATATTCTTCATGAAGGCCGACAGCACCGTCACGACGCTGACAAGGATGCCGACCTGGGAACTGGTCGTCTTCATGTGCGGGGTGAATGGCCGCATCATCAGTTCGACGATGCCGGAGCGGCCGACGGCGGCGCTGACCACCAGGGCCGACGCGACGATGATCACGATGTCGTCGCTGAAGCCGGTGAAGGCCTTGTCGGGAGGGACGATGCCGCAGGCTATGGCGGCGAGCAATGCTCCCAGCGCCACGATGTCGTAGCGGATCTTGTCCCAGATCAGCAACCCGACCATGACGATGACGATTGAGAAAGCCGCTATCTGGCTGAAAGTCATGGAATGCCTTGACGGGTAGATCTGTGCAGCGCCGGTCGGACAACCGGCGGAGGAGCAACATCCGGTCGCGACCGCGGTTCCAGCAAGGCTGACCCGCTATCCCCATCGTCATATCGGGTCCCGGCTAGCCAGGATGCGAGAAAACCCGAATCCGAAATGCCGATTTCCTGTTCTGATTTGCGATTCGCAATTCAGCAGGCGGCAGAAACCACGAATCTCCCCATTCCATCGATATAAACCGGGTGGCACGGTCTATGCAAAAAGGAGATGCACAATACTGCGTTAGTTTGGAGCGTCGTCAAATGCACTCGGACCTGATTGTATTCGGAGAGAACTGGGGTCGGCAGCCGACGGGTGCCCATCACCTCGTCCGTCACCTCGGCGCCGAGCGGAAGGTGGTCTGGGTGAACTCCCCCGTGCTGCGATGCTGCGCGAGTTGCCTCCACGGCCAAGACCAGCCCTCGGACATGGGAGACTACCGGCCCGACC
>NZ_JCACHA010000704.1:0-8647 GCF_059503625.1 Skermanella sp. | reverse complement strand
GCTTGGACACCAGATCCGCACGGCGATGTCGATGCTGGAACTGCGCCGTCCGATCCTGCTAAGCGCGGTGCCGACCGCGATCGACGCCGTCGGGGAGCTGGACGAGCACGCGGTCGTTTATTACTGCGACACCAACTTCACCCTGATGGCCGACGTCAGCTGTTGCTCCATCAAGGCGATGGAAGCCGAACTGGCGGTTCGCGCCGACCTCATCATCGCGGCGACGCCCGAACTGGCCAGGCGCTTTCCCTGCCACAGGACCGTGGTCATCGACCAGGACGACGAAGCGGACGGAAGCTGGACCGCCCGTGCCGCAACGGTCGGACGCCTGCTCGACCAGCTCGCCTGAACGGCCGGAACGCCCCGTTGGAATGATGCCGTCCGGGAGCCGTCAGACGCGCGGCAGGATCTCGACCGTTTCGCCGAGCGGGCGGCCATCCGCCAGCCAAAGAAGCGCCTTGCGGCCGAACATGGGCGTGCCGGGCACGGTCCGCCCCGCCTCCGCCAGCGCCTCGTTCGCCGTGACCTTGAAGAAGCTGACCGGTTCGGTCGTGAAGGCGATCCCTTCCTGCTGAAGGGAGCGGCCGAACGGCACCGTCGCGGAGGCCAGCCGCCCGAGCACGCCGTTGCCCAATGCCCCGGTCAGGGCCCGCACTTCGGCGATCTCGACCGGCAGGTCGCCGGTTCCGGCGACAAGGACGACGCGGCGCACCAGCACCGCCCCGTCTGCCGTCACGCCGTGCCGCAGGACGAGAGCGCTCAGCATCCCGTTCCAGTGCGCCGACAGGGTCGCCGTCATCGACGCGTTGTGGTCCAGCAGCGCCCGGAAGGCCGGAGGCAATGCCGACGAGGCTACTTCATCGAAGGACGACATTTCGAACGCGGACATGAGATCTGACATTTCGGGCAATCGATTTCCTGTCCGCCGACGGCCAAACCTTGGCCGGTCCCCGTCCTAACCGGTGGCAGTCTTAGCCAGTCAGGGCGCTCTTCAGCAAGCCCGCCGCACCGCCGCCGCCACTGGAGTTGAGATATTCCATCACGACGGGAAGGAACTTGCCCGCCATGTCGGGCGACATGCCCAGGGACGAGAACGATCCGGCGAGCGGCGCCAGGGCTCCCAGTCCGCCGGCGGCACCGCCGCCGCCGACGCTGCCGAGCGCGCCGGTCGCCATCCCGGCCAGTCCGCCGCTGTCGGCCTGTCCCTTGGAAGAGGACGCGCTGGAGGCGGTTCCCATCAGGCCGTCGATGCCGGGGACCTGGCTCTGGACCTGACCGAACTGCTCCGGCGCCATCCGCTGCTTCGCCAGATTGAACAGGGCGCCCGCCCCGCCTTCGGCCTGCGGCTTGGTGACGCCCAGCTGCGACGTCAGCGCATTGATGAGACCTCCCGCATCGGCGGCACGGGCGCTGCCCGTCGGACCGCCGAACGCGGCCAGGGCGGTGAATAGAAACAGAACCAAGGCGCGGACGGGGAAGCCAGCCTTAATTGAGAAGATCGCCCGAAATGATGTGACATGCCGCATGGTATTTTGTTCTCCATTATGAAAGGCGTGCAATGCAACTCCGTGGAGCCGCGGCAGTGGCGGTGATGTGGGACAGGGCAATTGGACTTGCAACGTTTGCCCCGTGGTTTGTGAAGGGAGCGCCCGGTCCACCGGCAGCATTGCCCGCTGGGCGCCCATCCCACGCTAACAGGCGCCGAGACAGGAATTCACGGAACAACAGCTATGCCGACTGTATTTTTGACTCTGGTGTTGATGCGGTGCACAAACACGCATGGCGCCGTCAGGGAAATGATTGGATGCCGATAAAATGAATGATATGCAGGAGGGTGGAGTTTTGAGTGAATGGAACCAGATCGGCGAATTGCAGGTTGCCGCCGAACTTCGTGAGTTCATCGAAAAGGAAGCGCTGCCGGGAACCGGGATCGAGCCGGACCGCCTGTGGAGCGCTCTGGACGCCATCCTCCACGATCTGGCGCCGCGCAACCGCGAACTCCTGAAAAAGCGCGACGACCTGCAAGCCAGGATCGACGCTTGGTACGGCGACCACCGCAGCCGCCCGATCGACCTGGAGGAGTACAAGAGCTTCCTGCGCGAGATCGGCTACCTGCTGCCCGAAGGCGAGGACTTCCAGATATCGACCGCCAATGTCGATCCGGAAATCTCGACCATCGCCGGCCCGCAGCTGGTCGTCCCCGTCATGAACGCGCGCTACGCCCTGAACGCCGCCAACGCGCGCTGGGGCAGCCTGTACGACTCGCTCTACGGGACGGACGCCATTCCGTCCGACGACGAGAATACCCCTGTCGGCGGCTACGATCCGCACCGGGGCGCCAAGGTCATCGCCTATGCCCGCCAGGTCCTGGACGATGCGGCGCCGCTGGTCGAGGGGTCCCACACCGATGCGGCGGGCTATTCCATCGCGGACGGCAAGCTGTCGGTCACGCTGAAGGGCGGCGGCACCACGACGCTCCGCGATGCCGCCAAGCTGGCCGGCTACCAGGGCGACGCGGCATCGCCGGCCGCGATCCTGCTGGCCAACCACGGCCTGCACCTTGAGATCCGGTTCGACCGCGAACACTTCATCGGCAAGGACGACGCCGCCGGCATTTCCGACGTCGTCGCGGAATCCGCCCTGACCACGATCATGGACTGCGAGGACAGCGTCGCCGCCGTCGATGCCGAGGACAAGGTCACGATCTACCGCAACTGGCTCGGCCTGATGAACGGCAAGCTCAGCGCCACCCTGGAAAAGGGCGGCAAGCGGATCGAGCGCCGGCTGAACCCCGACCGCACCTACACGACGCCGGACGGCGGCACGCTCACCCTGCCCGGCCGCAGCCTGATGCTGGTCCGCAACGTCGGCCACCTGATGACGATCGACGCGGTCAAGCTTAAGGACGGCAGCGAGGCGCCGGAAGGCATCCTGGACGCGCTGTTCACGACGCTGATAGCGATGCACGACCTGAAGAAGGGTGAAGGCGACCTGCGCAACAGCCGCACCGGCTCGCTCTACATCGTCAAGCCGAAGATGCACGGCCCGGAGGAAGTCGCCTTCGCCGACGAGCTGTTCGGCCGGGTCGAAGATGCCCTGGGACTTGCCCGCTACACGATCAAGATGGGCATCATGGACGAGGAGCGCCGGACGACGGTGAACCTGAAGGAGTGCATCCGGGCCGCCAAGGACCGGGTCGCTTTCATCAACACCGGGTTCCTCGACCGCACGGGCGACGAGATCCACACCGCCATGGAAGCCGGCGCCGTGCTGCGCAAGGGCGACATGAAGGGTTCGGTCTGGATCAAGGCGTACGAGGACAGCAACGTCGATACCGGACTGGCGGCCGGCCTGAAGGGCCGCGCCCAGATCGGCAAGGGCATGTGGGCGATGCCCGACCGCATGGCCGAGATGCTGAAGACCAAGATCGGCCACCCGCAGGCCGGCGCCAACACCGCATGGGTCCCCTCGCCGACCGCCGCCACTCTCCACGCCCTGCACTACCATCAGGTCGACGTGGCCGCCCGGCAGGAGGAGCTGAAGGGCCAGAAACGCGGCAAGCTGGACGACATCCTGACGATCCCGCTGGCCGACCGGCCGAACTGGGCGCCGGACGCCGTGCAGCAGGAACTGGACAACAACGCGCAGGGCATCCTGGGCTACGTCGTCCGCTGGATCGACCAGGGCGTCGGCTGCTCCAAGGTGCCGGACATCGACAATGTCGGCCTGATGGAAGACCGCGCCACGCTGCGCATCTCCAGCCAGCACATCGCCAACTGGCTGCGCCACGGCATCGCGTCGGAGGAGCAGGTGGTCGAGACGATGAAGCGCATGGCCGCCGTGGTCGACCGCCAGAACGCCGGCGATCCGCAGTACAAGGCGATGGCGGCCGATTTCGACGGCAGCATCGCCTTCCAGGCGGCGCTGGACCTCGTGCTGAAGGGCCGCGAGCAACCCAATGGCTACACCGAACCCGTCCTGCACCGCCGCCGCCGCGAGCTGAAGCGGAAGCTGGCGGGGTAACGCTTCGACATGCACCCTCCCGCCGCCCACTGCGGCGGGAGGGCCGTCGACCGGTCAAGCCAGCATTTGCAAACCGTGCTTGCGCACGATCGTCAGAAGCTTCAGGGCCGGTCCGCTCGGCCGCTTGGCGCCGCTCTCCCACTTCTGCACCGTCGATTCGCTGGTATTGAGATAGCGGGCGAAGACCGGCTGACTGACATGGTTGCTTTCTCGGAGAGCCTTGATTTCCTCCGGCTGAAGATCGGCCGGAACCGTAAGGCAGCTCTCGTCGAAGCTCCTCATCGTTGCCTTATCGATCGTTCCAGCCCGATACATGCCGTCGGCGGCGCTGTGTATAGCCTCGAAAGCATCGTTCCTGAACTTGCGCTTATTTGGCATGGCATATCTCCAAGAGGGCGCCGATTCTCAGTTCCGCCTCCAGATCAACGTCTGACTTCCTTCGATAAAGATCCGCAAGCCTGCGGAACTCTCTCAACTCATCGTCATCTATGCTTGCCCGATCCTTCTTTGCGAAGAGATAGACAAAAACCCAGAACTCTCCACTTTTCGCCACTACGATGGATCGATGCATGTTGTCGTTAAGGCGCTTCTTGAAAACGCCTCCGCCAAGGTCATCGGCTTGCCCCTGGACCATCTGGACGATAGCTTTGCATAAAGCCGCATCTGAGATGCGTGCCTTGCTTGCCGCCTTGGCGAACCACGCTGTTTTGAACGTTCGTTCGATCATGCATTTATGTAGCACTAAGTGCTACTTTTTTCCATGCCCCGTCTTCATTCGGAGCCGCCGCCGCCGCGAGCTGAAGCGGAAGCTGGCGGGGTAATAGTGGAATATCCGGGAACGCCGCACCCCAAGGTCCGTTGAGGGCATGCGCAGCCAATCAGCGGGTGGGGGAAAATGACTGGCAAGCTCGATTGCCTGATCGTCGGCGGCGGACCCGGCGGGTTGACGGCGGCTATATATCTGGCGCGTTTCCGGCGCACCGTGCTGGTGGTCGACGAGGCCAAGAGCCGGTGCGCCTGGATACCGACGTCCCACAATCATGCAGGCTTCATGAACGGCATCAACGGGCTGGACCTGCTCGACCGGATGCGCTGCCAGGCGGCCCAGTACGGCGCCCGCATCGAGACCGGCTCGATCAAGTCGCTGCGGTGCATCGATCAAGGCGGCTTCGTCGCCACGACCGAAGCGGGCGAGGAACTGGCCGCCGAGACCGTCATCCTGGCGACGGGCGTGATCGACGACCAGCCGCGTCTGCCCGACCTGTTCGACGCCGTCCAGCGCGGCCTGATCCGCGTCTGCCCGATCTGCGACGCCTTCGAGGTGATCGACAAGAAGGTCGCGGTGATCGGCCACGGCCGCGACGCCATGGGCGAGGTCCTGTTCATCCGCGGCTACACCGCCGACCTGACCCTGCTGACCCTCGGCACTCCGATGAACCTGACCGCCGAGGACCGGAACAAGCTGTCCGAACTCGGCATCCGCACGGTGGAGGAGCAGGTCGAGCGGGTGACCGAGGAAGACGGCAGGATCACCAAGGTCGTCCTGAAGAGCGGCGAGGAACTGTCGTTCGACACGCTCTATTCGGCGCTCGGCACCCTGGCCCGCTCGACGCTTGCCGCCCAGGTCGGCGCCGACATGAACGACCAGGGACGGGTGATCGTGGACAGCCACTGCCGGACGTCGGTTCCCGGCTTCTATGCCGCCGGGGACATCGTCGAGGGCCTGAACCAGATCTCCGTCGCCATGGGCCAGGCCGCCGTCGCCGCAACAGCCGTCCACAACCACCTCCGCCGCTGCGAAGGCATGATCCCGCCCGACAGCGCCGTTCCCCCGGCCGATCCGGAGCCGATCCAAACCCCCGGGACCACGCTGGCGGCTTGCACCCAACCGCCGGAAGCAGGAGCGGGGAAGTAGCCGGCACTCACCCCCCTGCCCCTCTGGTCAGCGCCTAGGTTGGGCGCTACGCTGACAGCCGACCAGCCTTGATGGCGGATACAGAGCGGCGGACCATGACTTCCTGCGACTTCCTGATTATCGGCGGCGGCATCGCCGGAGCCTCGGCGGCGTTCGAACTGGCGGCGTCCGGCAGCGTCGTGCTTATAGAACGAGAGAGTCAGCCGGGGTATCACTCGACCGGGCGCTCCGCCGCCCTCTACTCCGAAACCTACGGCAATCCGACGATCCGTGCCCTGACCGTCGGCAGCCGCGCCTTCTACGACGGGGTCGCCGGGGCAGGTTTTTCCGAACACCCGGTGCTGACCCCACGCGGCGTCCTGCTGATCGGGCGGGACGACCAGCGCGCCGCGATCGACCGCGCTTTCCAGGCGGGAAGCGTGCTCACCCCAAGCGTGCGGGTGCTGACGGCTGCCGAAACGCTGAGGATGGCGCCCATGCTGCGCCCCGACTATGTCGCCGGAGCGGTATGGGAACCGGACGCGATGGATATGGACGTCCACGCGATCCATCACGGCTACCTGAGGGGCCTGCGCGCCCGTGGCGGGCGGATCGCGACCGATGCGGAACTCCTGGGCCTAACCCGCCGCGACGGGCTCTGGCACGCGGAAACCCGCGCGGGGTCCTATTCGGCACCCTGGGTCGTCAATGCGGCCGGCGCCTGGGCCGATACCGTGGCCGCACTGGCGGGTCTGGCCCCCATCGGCCTCGTCCCGAAGCGCCGGACGGCAATCACCTTCGACCCGGTCTTCGATCCGGAAAGGACCGATCCAGGGCAGGCCGGCATGCCGCACTGGCCGATGGTCTGCGACGTGGAAGAGACGTTCTACTTCAAGCCCGAGGGCGGACGCCTGCTGGCATCCCCCGCCGACGAGACGCCGTCGGACCCCTGCGATGCGCAGGCGGAGGAACTGGACGTCGCCTTGACGGTTGACCGGATCGAACAAGCCTCTTTGTTCTCGATTCGCCGGATCAGCCACCGGTGGGCCGGCCTGCGCACCTTCGCGCCGGACAAGACACCGGTGGTCGGACCCGATTCAGGGTCGGAGGGTTTCTTCTGGCTGGCGGGTCAGGGCGGTTACGGCATCCAGACCGCCCCTGCCATGGCGAGGACTGCCGCCGGGCTGCTGACCTCCGGCAAAATCCCGGAGGATCTGGCCGCCCTGGGTGTCGGCGCGGAGGATCTTGCGCCTGGGCGGCTGAGGGCAAACTGAACGGCGAGGCCGCGAAGCGGCCCTGGAACGACGAGGCCGCGAAGCGGCCCTGAACGAGGTACCGGAAGATGAACGACACGGCGAACCGTCATCGATCGACCATCCATTCACGCATCGGCGGGCCGGTCCTGCTGGGGGCCGCCGTCATCGTCCTGGCATCCTGCGCTAATCCCAGGGCCGACGAGGCTCTGTTCGCCCAGCAGGCCTTCATCGGCATGCCAAAGCAGACGCTTCTGTCCTGTGCCGGCGTACCGGAGCGCAGCACCTCGGTCGACAACCTGGAATACTTCACCTACACTAGCAACCGCACGGTCTCCTATCAGAGCTATACGCCTTTCATGGGGCCGGGGCGGTTCTACGGCTATGGCTACGGCTATCCTTATTACGGCGGCTACGCGCCAACCTACGACATCAGGAACTACAGTTGCCAGGCGACGTTCACGCTGCGGAACGGCAAGGTCGAAAGGCTCGTCTACGGCGGACCCGAGGGTATCGGCCCCAGCCAGCTGGCGCAGTGCCAGACGATCGTGGAGGCTTGCCTCGCCCTGGTGCCGCAGCAGACTCCTGCCCTCTCCTCTCCGGCCGCTTCGGCGCCGGCCCGTTAGCGTTCCTCCAACAATTTCGAGTTCCTGACAACTGCGGCTTGCACTCAGCCCGTCGGATGGTCCTATCATGTAGAGGTGACCCCGATTGGCCGGAGGCGGCCATGATCGTCACTCAACGATAGCGGTCCGGCCGCACGAACGGGACGGGCCGCCTTGATACCAAGGAGGAGCAAGTCCCATGCATGTCGCAGCAGTCATCAAGCGCAAGGGGTCCGGCGTCGTTTCCATCACGCCCGAGCGCACCATCGCCGACGCCACCAAACTGCTGACCGAGAACCGCATCGGCGCCGTCCTCGTGATGGACGGCGGCGAGGACATCCGGGGCATCATCTCCGAGCGGGACATCATCCGGGCGCTCGCCAAGCATGGCGCGGAGGCGCTTACCCACACGGTCGGCTCGCTGATGACCCGCGAGGTCCAGCAGTGCTCGCCCAACGACACCATCGCGGAGGTCATGACAACGATGACCACGCGGCGATTCCGTCACCTTCCTGTTGTGGACGGCGGCAAGTTGATGGGCATGATCAGCATCGGCGACGTGGTCAAGCAGCGGCTGGACGACACCGAGCTGGAAGTGGAAACCCTGCGCGGCTACGTCACGGGCCAGGGCTGACCGGATAGCCCGTCTCCTCCCGCTACCCCTGTCGCTCTCACCGCGCCGTGATCGCTGGGGGAGCGCCGGATATCCGTGCGCTCCCCCAGTCCTTGAAGAACGCCCCATGCCCAGCGCAACGGACCTAAGACGCCGGTTGACGTTTACGTAAACTGTATGTATCCGTTCCACGTGAAGCCGCCATTACTGGTTTAAAAACAGGCGGAATGAAGAGCACCCTTGGGAGGTAATGATCCAT
>NZ_JCACHA010000703.1:0-11587 GCF_059503625.1 Skermanella sp. | reverse complement strand
CATGCTGCGAAGGCTATGCCGAAGAACAATATGATCCCGGACGGACACTAAGGGCAGCGAGCAGTGCCGCCGCGAGGATGCGAGTATGCATGCATGTTTCTGCCGGTGGTCTGCCTGACGCGGACGAAGGAGAAAACGCTATTCAAAGTGGATCGCTCCGACCGGCGAGAAAACCCTCCCCGTTTTCGCCCGAGCCAAGGCTACCGACTGCGGGCTGAAGCAAGACATTTCGCGGAGTTCGAAACAGGGGTGTCTCGGCTCGGGATCACGGTGCAGACATTCACCGTAACGGCACCGCATCCGTATCCTTCGTCCTGCGATGATCTGGTCAGGAGTGGCAATCATGACCGCACTGGACCGATTACTCGTTGGGGCCGCTGTAGTTCTCCTGGCTATCGCTTTGGCCTTGGTGCTGGACCACACCATGCCAGCAATGTCGCTCTGAGGCCGGTACGGCTGTCCGCGCGATCCTGTTTCCAATCATCTCTCCAGCCACGCTCTTTACCAATCCGGCAACCATTAGGTGAGGTGGCAGAGTGGATGCGTGTGTCGGAAGGTGTCGATCGGGCGAGGGACCGTATTGGCCGGGGCCGGTTGGCCCCCTCCCGCCTATGCGGCATCTTGGCGTCACCTAGCGGCCGCGGCTGAGTCGCTGGTGTAGCCTCCTGCGGTTTGGTGCGAACTGGCGTCAGGCTCATGGTCTGCCGCGCTCGGGCCTCGGCAGGCGGTCTCGGCGCGACCTGACAGTGCGCAGGCTGGGACGTGGCGGCGCACAGTCTCCGCTGACAGGGCCGGCTTTGCTGGCTGGAACGCCATAAAACGGTACGGTCGGACCCGCATATCCGGCGCTGTGCGAACATCAAAGGCTAAAGAAGAAAAGCTGGTACAGCGATCACGAGGGGCAACTCCATTGGTAGTTGCGCGATGCGGTAAGAGGAGCCAGTAACCCCCGGATACCTCATGAACAAGTCGCAGACTGATCCACTGTTTGGGAGCCCTGCGCCGCGGCGGTACTTTGTTAAAGCGCAGCGCGAAGCCCGTCCGCCGACGCCCTGGGTTTGGCTAATCTACGAGGAGGGTCAAGCAGAGCCCTGCCGACGTTCTAATCGCCATTATAGCTCTGCGGAAGATGCTTGGGCGGATGGACGCGCGCTGCTCGGCCGACTTGGGGGACCCTGCCAGGGTCGTAACAGGTTCTTGCCGAAATAATTTCGTTCGTGTTGCGAAGTTGATTCGGCTATTTCTCCGTGACGACGGCGGTGACACCCTGAGTTAGGGCGATCAGCTTCAGCCCGGAGGGTCTGTTGACCGCCGATCCTAACCCGGACTGGCGCAGGCCAATCTGCCGCGGGAACGCGGTTTTCATGCTGCGGTTCGTGCGGCTCTGCGAGGAACCCTTCGGCCGGCAAACCCTTTTTTCGAGGATGCCAGGATACATCATCAAGCCGCACCATGGCGAGCAACCGATCGAAGAACACTGCAACTGTAAGCATATCAGCTTCGAGGCTGCTCGGGCTGAGACCCTTGCCGCCGCGCGTAGCCTTCTCGGTGCTAAGCTATGGGTGAGCAGGATGCTGAACGGGGAGCGGCTGGAGTTGTGGGACGATGCAGGGCGGATGCTAGGGACAATCTGGGTTGCTGAGGAGTGACCAAAAGGCAGGCGTCGGGACACCATCCAGGCATCGGTGACCGGCAACACCGATAATGACGTACCGCCAATCCTCAAAGAGCTACTAATCACTGAACTGACCAACATTCGGCTAGGGATGAGGCTGGTAAAGGTCAGGTCGCGAGCGGTCGGTAGCTGGCCCATGCGCCTCCCCAAGCTTCTCGCGCGGCTCAAAATCGGGGCCTCGACTGCCGCGGCCGTTCAGGGCAGCGCGCACGCGACCGGCAAGGTCGGTCTGGCTGTATGGCTTGCTAAGCACGTTGGCCCCCTGTGTCGGCCTTTGCTGCACCACAAGGTCGTCGCTGTAGCCGGTCGCAAGCAGAATGCAGAGGTCCGGGCACAGCGCTCGCGCATGCTCGGTCAGCACAAGGCCATTCATGCCGCCCGGCATGGAAATGTCGGTGAACAGCAGGTCCACCTGCTCGCTTGCTCGCCCTAGTACCTTCAACGCCTCCTCTCCGCTCCGCGCCGACAGTACCCGGTAGCCAAGGGTTGTCAGTTGATGCACTGCGAGTTCAAGCACGCCCGCGTCATCGTCAACGGCAAGGATTGTGGCGGTGCCGTCCGCACTACGGTCAGGTAATGCTTCATTGTCATTGAAGGGCTGCGGCGTGCCCGCCGTGTCATCCAGCGCCAGGGGAAAGAGCATGCGCACACTGGCTCCACGGCCGGGCATGCTGGTGATGTCCAGCCGCCCGCGCGACTGGCGAACGAAGCCATGAACGGTTGCGAGGCCAAGGCCGCGCTTGCCAGTCTTGGTGGTGAAGAACGGCTCGGTGGAGCGCGCCAGAATCTCTGGCGGCATTCCTGGCCCTTCATCCTCGACGCTTAGCAGTACATACCGGCCCGGCTTCAGCCCGTCTCTCCCGGCAAGGACGGTTGCTTCGTCCAGCATCACCGTCCCGGTGCGTATGGTCACGCGACCGCCACCCGGCATGGCGTCACGCGCGTTGGCCAGCAGGTTCAGCAAAGCCACCTTCACCTGGGCTGGATCAACGGCACATAGTGCGAGACGTGGGTCGAGGTCGTAGCGTAGCTCCAGGCCGTCGCCGAGGGTGCGCGACAGTACGTCACCGATCTCCGACAGCACGGTGTTGAGGATGACCGGACGCGCTTCGAGCCGCGTTCTTCGGGCAAAGGTCAGCAGTTGTTGGGTGAGCGTCGCCGCATGCCGGGCTGCCTGCCGCGCGCGCTCCAGCGGCCTCAACGCCTCAGGTTCATTCGGCAGGCGTGTCTCAGCGCGCTTGAGATTGCCAAGCACGACCTGAAGGGTGTTGTTGAAGTCGTGGGCCAGCCCGGCCGCCAACTGTGCGATCGCCTCCATCTTCTGCGCCTGCCGCAGCGCATCCTCCACGTCATGGCGCGGCGTTGCATCGAACTGCGACGCGAAGAAATGAAGGAGTTCGCCATCCGGACCAAAGACCGGGCCGATAAACAGGGCGTTCCAGAAGGGTGTGCCGTTCCGCTTGTAGTTCAGTATCTCGACAGCAATCGGGCTCTGCTCAGCCAGGGCGGTTCGGATTTGGCTCACTGTGTCCCGGCTGGTGAGCGCACCCTGAAGGAAACGGCAGTTGCGTCCTAGAATGTCTTCGCGCGTATAGCCCGTGAGGTCGCTAAACGCGGCATTGGCGAATACGACCGGATTGTGTGGCAAGCGTGGGTTGGTCATGACCATGGGCATGCGTGTCATTTCGATCGCAGCAAAGAACACGCTGCCGCGGTCGCCCAGGCCAGGGTGAGCAACCGTAGCCTCTTGCCAACTGCTCAATCCTGGGCCGCCTACCGGGCCACCAGAAGCGACTTCGTACTTGCCGGCTGCTGGCACGCCGTGACTACTCCCAGCCGGCGGCACCTCGCTCGATGGCTGCCTTGAAACCCCGCCTTGCTCCCTATTCACCATTCCAACCCAGTTCCGCGTCCAGATGCCCGGTGCTCGGGACCGCTGGAGAACGCCGGGAAGTAACGATGGCTGCACCGAGATGATCGTCGGTTCGTCATACCTTCCTGTTCCGGCCGAGCAGGGACAGAGGATGAGCAGCGAGGGGGGCGGGTATCCCTAACAGCCACCCGCCGCATCGGAGAGGCGAGGCGGCCGGCGCAATCCCGATGAACCTACGCTGCTTTCCCCAGTCGCGGACGCGGCTTGGGAGGTGGAAAGCGCGGCGACTGGCCAGAGATGCTGAGCACCCAGCCATAAGGCGAGTACTTTACGAAGGCGAGGCTATCGGCATCGCACGCCCAACTCTCATAGACAGCGACCAGATGACCTTCCCGGTCGTATTCCTCATGCTCCCATCGCCTCGGGGCCAGCCGCCCTCCGACTCCAAATGGCAAAGCGGATCGCCGCAGGGTGTGATCCGCGGGTACGCCGAAGCACCTCTCAAAATCGAAAGCTTCCTCGCTCAGCACCGCTTCTTACTCCATCTGGCGGCGACGTTTTTGGCCGTCGCGGATTGCTCCGCGGGCAGGCACCTCAACGATATGGGTGGCGCGAGCGGCAATGGCCAACTCGCACAGGAAAGTGTCTCAAGAGTGAACCGTCGGAAGTAGGCGTTGCTGCCTGCCGAGCGATGGCCTGCCGCTCCTGCCATACTCCGCCACGGAAGCGTGATTGGTCGAAAAGGGGCTGAGAGGGATGCAGACATCCCATTCTCGACAGCTTGACGTTAAGGTTAGGTTACACGCAACTCGGAGGTCTGGCCTTGTCCTCACCCCCGCTCCTGCCCGCGACGCCTCCCAGCCTTGTCTGGTGGGAAATCGGGCGCCCTTCGCCAGGAGAGACCCCCGACTGGATCACCTGGGTGGCCCCCTTGGGTGGCCGTGGTGCTGCCCTCTACCGCACCTTGGTTGTCGCTGACGGTTCGCTAGCCCTTACCGTCGAGTTCCATCCGCGCTGCGGCTCTGGCCGCCAGATCATCTACCGAGGTCGGTGTGGCTTGCCGCAGGTCCCCGAGCCGGCCGCCGAGCGCATCTCTGCTCTGCTGAGGGCAGCCGACGGAGCGGTCAGCAAGGCTATGCAGGCAGGCAGCAGCGATGACGATATGGCGGCGGAGCATGGGAGGGGATCGTCGTACCTGCCCGCCACTCCCCAGGGCACACAACAAGGCTCCCCGCCGGCCAGGGAGCATGATCCTGAGCACTTCCTGCGGGAACGTGCCTACTTCCTGTGGGAGCGGGAGGGGTGCCCGGAGGGACGTGCCCTGGAGTTTTGGGAACGGGCCTACCGAGAAGAGGCGAGGGCGGCCTGATGGCAGCAAAGCCCTACGGCTAGGTCTGATCGGGGACGCTGAGGAGCATTCATGCCTTGAAGGCCAGGGAGCTTTACCGCAGCACGAATGGCCACCGCTGGTCGCTCATCCGTCACTCCGGTTCGGAACGCGTGTTCGTCAGGCACGAGCCCAACCTGCCGTCCGGTGGGAGAAGCAGCGATATCACCATAGGCGACTTCCGTGCCCGGGGCGGGCATGGCCCCGAGCATCAGGAATTGCTGCGGCTGATCGGGACCCTGGTGGATGGAGAGGAGCCTGCCTAATTTTCGGGGCCGCTCGCCAGGAGCACCCACTAAGGTCAGCGACAAATACTCCTGCTCATCCCCACTATGGACCAACCTTCGCATCAGCAGCCACGTTGAATGATGATAGCCGTTATTGCCGCGCCTCAGGCCCATCCGATTTCCTTGGGCGACCACGGCTGCGCAGCGTCCCCTCGGCAGCTTTCGCGGCCCGATCCTTTTCGCGCTGGCGCTGCTTCCGCAGCCGATCGGCCGCGCGGCGCTCCTCCTCCTGCTGCTCGAACGAGATATCCGTTACAGCGGCCTTGGTGCCCGGCTTTGGTCCCGGCTTCGGACGCTGCACATTGAGGATGCCGGCCTTCTTCATAGGTTCCAGCGTAACATCAGCAGAGATGCCAGTTTCGCCGAGCATCCGCGCCAACACCTCAGCCCGCCAGAGATCATAGAGGTAGACCGTGTAGGTGCCGTCGAACTCGGCCATACGGATCGCGCCGCGCATCACAAACTGCCAGATGTCCTCCTGCTCACGGGCACGTTCCACCTCGTCCCGCGTCAGCCCGAATGCGCTGAGTAGGATCGCATCCTCGGGACGCGCCTTGCTGCTGTAGATGAAGGCGCACGAGGTCAGGTGCCGATACTGATTCGAGCCCGCGACCTTGGGCCGCACCTGCTCGCCGGGAAGGCGTCCCTCGAAATAGTTGACTACCTCGGCGTTGCCGCTCCAATAGCCGAGATCATGCACACCTTCGAGGTGGCGGCAGACCGCGGCGAGGCAACGCTTACCATCCGGGTGCTTCTTCGAGGATTTGGGGAACCACCATTCGGTCGAGCCGCAGTGGCCGTGCGTGAAGTAGCGGATGCGGACTTTTGACGCCTTGCGGAACGCGGTGGCGCCGAAATCCCGCTGCACGAACTCCACCTCGTCGCCAAACCACTTTCGGGTCGCAAGGCAGGTGATGCTGTGAAAGAACCCGGACGCTGCGATGACCGACGTGGCGAAGGGCGCCAACTCAGCAGGGGTCCACGCTGACCACCAACGCACGGTCCGCCCGCGGTCCCGGGCATCGCGCCAATCCGCCACATCTACGAAGACGCCCTGTGGAGACTTGGACCTCTTGTGGAAGGCTGCCAAATCCTTGACCAGATCGTCCGCCATCACGTCGGCCATGGTTGGGGCATTGCCGGCCAGCGATACGCGATGCCAACCTGCCTCTTCGGACGCCGAGAGTGCGTATGATGCCTCGAAGAACCGCGCTGAGCTTGGGATACGGAACTCACCCGCAACGGCCGCTGAGGGAACCTCGTCGATCCGCATATGCCACTGCCCGCCCTCGATGCAAGTGAAGTCGGTCTGCATCAGAGCCTCGTGCGTGATGACGAGGATGACATGCGGCAGCGATGAGTACTCATCGATGGCATCGGTGATCTCGCGAGTGACACCGAGTGAGCGCCGGTTCTCGGCCCGGCTGTGGATGGGCCGGATCACCGGCTCGGTGCCGGATTTCGCTGCCTCGCGGGAGAGGTCCAGCAGCTTCTCGCCGATCAACTCCATTGTCGGCAGTGCAAACACATAGCGGCCCGGCATGCTGGTCATCTCGACCAGCAACTCAATGGTCTTCCCGCATCCCGGCGGGCCGCCGTATACCTCAACTCGAATCACGTCATCTCTCCAATAGACCCGCTGCAAAAGCACCGCGGGTTTCGATCTGCTGAAATGAATGGACACCGGATAACGCGTCCGGTGCATGTCTCTATAAGAATAGCTCGTGACCTATTTATCCAACCGGTGGCGCAGTGCGCGCCCGCTTCGCGGCCACACCTGCATGATACCTGTTTGGCAGGTGAAAAATCGACCATTTAGATGCAGTAAAGCGAAGCCGCCTGACCGACCGGGCACGCGCCGATGCGCGACGGAGCGAAGCGCAGGCGCGCGGCGAGGCGACGGCCGCAGGTGCCCGTTGGCCGCGAGGTCAGGCTTGGGTCGGGCGCAGGCTGGAGCCGGGCAAAGCCCGGCCACGGCCGAGCGCGGCCCAACCTCCATGTCCATTCCTCGCTCCGGAGCGCTACATCCATGCACCACCTGACCTGGGGCCTGCGGCCCCAACGGAGTAGAAGTTGCGGCCAAGCCATGAGCCGTGAACTGCACGCCACATCCCACTGGTGAACCGCCACATAGCTGAATGGCGGGACGAGGGACGGGTTGGACCTATCGGGGCGGAACCGCGCAGGGCGCGCTTCCACCCGACACGAGCGGACATGACAGGAACGCGGGTGGGGCGTCGCGGGCTCCGCCTCACCCGCGTTCCCCTCATGTCGCTCGCTGCATATCCCGAATTCAGCAAGTTGTGGTGGTGCCATGGGTCTGCATGTAGGCCGCGTACCAAACCAGACGCAGGGCAAGGGAGGGATGCGTCTAAGACAGAGCGGTGAGTTCGCCCGACATGCGGTGGACCGATTAGCCCGGCAGGCTCGCTTCTCCTCGGTAAATCGCGTGACCACGTAGGCCGCGGCGCGGAATGCCTTGGTGCTCCATCTCCTGCGGGCCGATACTCTCGGAGTGTTCTGGGATGAAGCTGCCTTCGTATCCGCGGCTGCCACTGCGCTAGCTGTCGCCTGCTGAGGCGATGTCGTCGGAGTGGTCGATCAAGTCGTCCACCGAAGCCTGAGCCGGCAGGACACCAGCCGGAGACTGAGACGTTGTGCCCAGAGAGAGCGCGCAGTCAGAGCCAAGGCTTGATCATCTCTACACTCCCACCCACTCCGCGCCTGCACAGGCGAGGTCGGTGCCGGCAACGAGGTAGGACACTCATGTGCTCCACCTTGATGGCGTCATGCCGTCATTCCTCGGTGACAAGGCTCCGGTGTCCCGGGTGTTGCTGGAGGAACCGCGCCACAAACTCACCCCCCCGGCTCGTGCTCGCCCCGGGGCATGCCGGTGAGGCCATACGCCGCGCAGGAGGATCGTGCCTTTTACGGCCGCTCGATTAGCCCGGGCTGATGATGTCGCTTGTCCGCGGCGGGTGGTGCTGAGGAATGGCCCATGATGGGCACGATCTCACTGTTTTTCGGAACCTCGATCGGCACTCAAGGATTGCACGGCCAACCGGTCCTGCTTGTTGTCTCGGTGATCGATGACCGCGTTGACGTGGGTTATCAAGTCGGTACCGCCTAGCAGCCGCCCGTCGCGGTGAATGCGATCGAATACTACAGAGCTATAGCTCACCGGAAAGCCGCCTTCGTAACGGAAAGCCTCAGCGCCGCGGGAGCATTCCACCCAGATACGTCGGAGGCGCCAGCGGGTGATGTCCTCCGCCGTGCATGCGAAGCCCATGCTGGTTAGGCTGCCGAAGAACCCTGGCGCTGTTCCAACGTCAATCGACCGATTGCCGACCACTGTCATCGGGATAGGCATGACGAGCGCTCGGTGCTGCCACCATAGCGTTGCTCCACTGCCCGCTGCGGCGGCATCCACTGAGGCGACGAGGATGGCGAGCGCAAGACGAGACATCATTCTCGAACGAGGCCTCCGTCACGCCGCACGCTGGTGGCATGAACCGAAAGAATCTGCTCCCGGCGGCCTGCGTCGTCACCTCTCGGTCGCGTTGCTCACCGCGAAATGTTCGCTATCGTTCACGGACCGCAGATGTGTGACAGGTATCGCGCAAAGTGGACTGCATAGCACCCAAGGGTGACCGCTCCACGCTGATTTGATGCGAGTACAGAATGCATGTGGCAGTCAGGCGAGCTTACGCTGTCCCGGCGGGCTGCGGACCGACTCAGCCTGAATGCGAGGTCGCATGTTGCTGATGTCGAGACTTAGGCAGGCTGCACGGAAAGCGGATTGCCTCTCCTTCGCATACGGTGGAGGCGACGTGTCCGAACTCGCCGCCCTCCTTTGGCAGATCGCCAGACGTGAGCACTGCACGGTGGAGTACACCGTAATCTCGGGACGCCCCGGGATCATCACGGTGCATTTCGTGCGGCATGGTGCCGCAGCCTTGGCAAGCACGGCCCGTTAGATCGCCCGAAGAGACTGAATAACCATGCTGGCGAGCGGCCCTACCGAGTTCCAACAGCGACACGGGCAGCCGGGCTTGGCTGGAGCATGATCCGACCGCAAAGATGGTCGCAGAAACCGCCTTGCATGCAACCGTATCTTGGCGAGAAGCGATCACCTCCCCACTCAACAATCCGTTGTGTTTGCAAACCAAGCCGCTCGGGCGGCGTATCTCTGAGCGTCGTATGGCGCCGTTCAACACCCCCGGGAGAGCAAGCCAGTGCAGGAGCGTTTTGCAGTCATCTACGTCGTCGAGTAGATGGGCTCACCTCGTGAGAGGTACTTCCCAACTCTCGCAGTTGCCCTCAACTTTGCCGGCCGTATCACAACCGACGGCACCACCGCCTACCCTGATGTAGCTACCATCGTCCGCATGACACGGGCGCACGAGCATTGCGCCTGGGAAGAGGACCAGAATTTCGAGGCCATCGAAGTAAGTGGCAGGAAGCATCCTCCGAGGCTTGGCCATAGTGCCTTGCTGGATCAGGCCTGGGGGCACGTATAGCTGAGCAGCGGCCAGAAGGTTCACCCGGACAGGGAAATCCCTCGCGGGAGGTTGGCGACTACGTTCGGCGCTAACGGTGCGGTCTCGTTGATGCCTTCAGGCATAGGGGTGACAATCTGGTCAACGCCGCGACATGGCGATGTCCGCGTGACGGTCACTCCGAGAGTATCGCGCCACCATAGTTGGTCGGCATGCCAAGCGAAGGGTCGCACCTTCCTGGCGAGCGTACCAGTTCCGTGCTGTCAATGTCGTTCTCGGCTGAACGCCCGACCTCAAAACTGAAGCGGCTGTAATAGGTGAGCAGCCGTTTGCGGTCAGCCAATACGATGAGGCGAATTGGCCGTCCTGCACGGTCGGCGTAGCTGCACAGCGCGCGAAGTACTGCGGCGCCTGTTCCTGGCGGCGCACAGGAGCGGCGGCAGAGCCATTCGAGGTCGATGCCGGTCAGGCGATCATGCACCGTCAACTGAACTCCGAGCCGGTCGGCGTAGTCCCGCAGCGCGTCGATTTGAGCCGATGCGCTCTCGACCGCAGCGTAGCTCAGCGCTGGGATGCAGAGAAGATTTCCGCTACTGCACAACAGGCTCAACGGCGGCGTGGTTGCACCCAGCCCAACCATCACGGGCGGTCATCCTGGCTGGGTGCTGTTTGTGGCCGCGGAGGCTGCGCTGGTCTGCATGACACCGAATAGGAAAGCTTGGGCATGCCACTGCACGCAGGTCGGCCTGCCAGCAGAGCGGCTTCCACCATCGCCAGGAGCACGCCGATACAGGTGCTTTCGGCTATTAGTTGCCCACCGGACGCACCGCGGGCGCCGAAGCCGGTTGCGGTGCGGATGATCCAGACATGCCTTTCGGCCAGGGTGAGAATGGCGATCTCCTGACGATTTCGTCCGGCTAGGATATCGGCCTGCGCGCCCGGAACCGCTGCCACGAAGCGCCGCAAGCGGTCGCGTTCAGCGTCCCGAAGTCCTCGTGTGTAAGGGAAGGAAAGGACAGCGCCGCGGCGCAGGGAGCGTTTCCTGAACTGCCTCTCTCAATCATAAGTTGTGTACAGGCGCAGACACAACATTTGGCTTACATGCCCGCAACGGTGATGCAGGAAAAGCACACTGAGCGGAGCTACCGTGGGTTGCGCTGCGGTAGTGTTGGATGGACGATCTCTACCTCTGATAGAAAAATATCCGGAATGCCTCTGTTTTTTGGAAAGTGCCACCATGCAGGTCGCGCCGATTTTCACCGAAGCCGATTACAGGTGGGCTCCGAATGAGATCAGGCGTCTCGTTGCCGCTGAACCTGATCTTGGAACGCCGGATGGAGAGCGGGTGGAAGCCCTGACCTCCGCAGCCGAGGTGTTCGAGGCAGGTCACCACCCTCTGGACCTCACCGATATCGCGGCTCGGTAAGCGGCCGTTGCTCGCATCTCAGTTGCCGAGGAATCTAGCATGCAGTGGAATGGGGCCGGGATGGCGCGGCAGGCGGTTTCAGCCACCCTCAACCCACATGGGCCTGCTGAAAGTGCTCCCCCCGATCTCCTGCATCTAGGCCGGACTGGCGCCGAAGGGGATCAGCCACTCAAAAAGGGGGTGGCCAGCCCTGCCGATGGCGTCCGCGGTCTGTGGGCCGAGGTGAGGCGCCATTGGATCGGCGCTACGCTACCGACTTGATCGTGCATTCCGAGTACCAAAGAGGCGCTGTTCTACAGTACTACCGGCATAAGCATTCGTGTCGGCGATTATGCTCTCTGCCCAACCATATTCTGAGCTTGGGTAGGTGGGGCTTCGGGGTCATATGAACCGCCCCGGTTTCGCCGGAGGCTGGTTGGCTTGAGTCAGGCCGCCAGGGC
>NZ_JCACHA010000702.1:0-11599 GCF_059503625.1 Skermanella sp. | reverse complement strand
ATCCACAGCGACTTGGGGATCATCCATTCCGCCGAGATCGGCCCCCGGCCGGCATTGTTGACCTTGAGGGCCGGGTCGTCGAGGGTCGCGATGCGGGCGGCCTGTCCGGCGGCGCGCATGTCCATCCAGATGATCGCCGGGCGGAGCGAGCGGCCCTGCGCATCCAATGCCACCACCGTGCAGCAGGTCGTGTCGGCGGCGAGTCCGACGATCTGGTCGGGGCGGATCTTGGCGTTGGCAACCGCCTGACGGACCGACGAACCGAGCGCCTGCCACCAGTCCTCCGGGCTCTGCTCGGCCCAGCCAGCTTGGGGAAAGCGGGTGGCGATGGGCGTGACGCCTTCGGCGATAACGGTTCCCGTCAGGTCGAAGACTCCGGCCCGCATGCTCTCGGTCCCGGCATCGACGCCTATCACATAGATCTCGGCCATGGTGCGCTCACGCCGCCGCAGCGGATTTACGGGCGAGGTTGGGCAGGGCGGTTCCCGATTCGTCGAACAGGTGGCAGTAGCGGGCGGTGACGCCGGCCGAGAGGGTGTCGCCGGCGCGGGGCTCGAAGTTGCCGTCGCCCTTGACCATGATCTGGGAACCGTCGGCGGTCTTCGTGTAGGCGAAGGTCTCGCCGCCCAAGTGCTCGACGACGAGGATCTGGCCGGGGATGCGGGCCTCGCCCTGGCCGGTTTCGGACAGGTCTTCCGGGCGGACGCCGAGCGTCAGGGACGCGCCGGGAGCGACGCCGCCGGATGCGACCGGCACCAGCAGCCTGTCGCCGCCGGGCAGGGTGACGGTCACGCCGCCGGGGGCGACGGCCGACGCCGTGACCGGCAGGAAGTTCATCTGCGGCGAGCCGATGAAGCCGGCGACGAAGCGGTTGCGCGGATGGCGGTAGAGTTCCAGAGGTGAGCCGACCTGCTCGATCCGGCCCTTGTTGAGGACGACGATCTTGTCCGCCAGCGTCATGGCTTCGACCTGATCGTGGGTCACGTAGATCATCGTCGCCTTCAAGTCTGAATGGAGCTTGGCGATCTCCACCCGCATCTGGACGCGCAGCGAGGCGTCGAGGTTGGACAGCGGCTCGTCGAACAGGAAGACCTCCGGCTCGTGGACGATGGCGCGGCCGATGGCGACGCGCTGGCGCTGGCCGCCCGAGAGCGCCTTGGGCTTCCGCTGGAGCAGCGGTTCGAGCTGGAGGATCCGGGCGGCGTTCTGGACTTGGCGGTCGATTTCCGCCTTGGGCTTCTTGGCCATCTTAAGGCCGAAGGCGATGTTGTCGTAGACCGTCATGTGCGGGTAGAGCGCGTAGGACTGGAACACCATCGCGACGCCCCGGTCCGCCGGCTCCAGATATGTGACATCCCGGCCGCCGATGCTGATGCTGCCCTGGGTGATGTCCTCCAGCCCGGCGATCGACCTGAGCAGGGTCGATTTTCCGCAGCCCGATGGGCCGACGAAGACCACGAACTCACGGTTCTGGATGTCCAGCTTGATGTCGTGCAGGACCTTGACATCGCCGTACGCCTTCTCGACGCCGTTCAGCCTGACTTCGGTCACAGTCGTCTCCCCTCCCAGGATTCTCGTTCTTGTCCGGCGGTGCCGGCGCCTTCCCTCGGAATATATGTATTGGTCGAATTACAAATGCTTGACACCCTTAGATACCGCACAATACGATATTTGTAAATTCGCCGATACAAAAGTTCTCTAACGATACGAAAGCCAGGGGGGAGTGCTGAGCATGCGCGCCGCGTATATACACGGGGTCCGTGACCTGAGAGTCGGCGACAAGGCGACGCCGGAGCCCGCGGCCAACGAAGTTCTGCTGAACGTCAGTGCCGTCGGCGTGTGCGGCAGCGACCTGCACTACTACAAGGAAGGCGCCATCGGCTCGGCTGTCATCAGCCAGCCTTTCGTCCCCGGCCACGAATTCGCCGGCCGCGTGATCGAGGACCGGCCCGACCTGGGGCTGCGCGCCGGCCAACTCGTCGCGGTCGATCCGGCCAAGCCCTGCGGTCATTGCGAATGGTGCGAGCGCGGCCACGTCAACCTGTGCCCGAACGTCGTCTTCATGGGCGCCCCGCCGACGACCCACGGCGCCATGACCGAGCAGATCTCGGCGGCGCCCAGCCAGATCTTCCCGGTCCCCGACAACTTCACCGATATCCAGGCCGTCATGCTGGAACCGCTGGGCGTCGCGATCCATGCGATGGACCTTGCCAAGATGAAGCGGGTGATGGAAACGGTCGCCGTGATCGGCGCCGGTCCGATCGGGCTGTGCCTGCTTCAGCTTGCCAGGATGATCTGCCCGGACAAGGTGTACTCGATCGATCCGGTCGGCTATCGCGCCAATCTGGCGAAGAAGCTCGGGGCCGACGACGTGGCCGACAGCCACACGGCTATCGCCGACTGGACCAACGGACGCGGCGTCGATCTGGTGCTGGAGGCGACGAACTCGCCGATGGGCTTCCAGGTGGCGGCGGAGACGGCGCGGATCGGCGGCCGGATCGTGCTGGTCGGCATTCCCGACGGCGACCAGTACATGCCGCTGTCGGCGTCGCTGCTGCGGCGCAAGGGGCTGGACATCAAGATGTCGCGCCGCATGGGCCATGTCTATGAACGCGCCATCAAGCTGGTCGCATCGGGCCGGGTGGATGTCGATACCATGGTGACCCATCGCTTCGCCCTGGAGGACGCGGACAACGCCTTCAGCTACCCGGCGGAATTCCACGATGGCGCCGTCAAGACCATCATTCTTCCCGGTCAGGCGTAAGGCCCGAAGGCTGCTTGTTCGGCAGCCTCATGGCAAGCAGTCTCGGGTATGTCCGTAATCAACGTCAATAAGAACATGGAGGGGGACGCAATGAGGAAAAAACTATGGGGCGCCATCGCTTTCGCGGGCGCTCTGATGACGTCGGTCAGCGCCATGGCCTGGACCCTGGAAGAGGCGGCACAGCCTTACAAGGGCACCAATATCAAGGCGATCTTCCTTGACCGTCCCGGCTATGCGGCGGCGATCAAGCTGCTGCCGGAGTTCGAGAAGAAGACCGGCATCAAGGTCGACTACGAGATCGTCCCCTACGAGAACAGCCGCGAGCGGCAGGTGCTCGACTTTACCGGCGGCGGCGAGATCGACGTCGTCTTGACCGACGTGGTCTGGATCGGCGAGTTCGCCGGCAACGGCTGGCTGGAGCCGGTCAAGACCTTTACGGACGACGCCAAGCTGGCCGATCCCAAGCTGAACCTGAAGGGCTTCTTCCCGATCCTGCTGGAATCCTTCGGCACCTGGGGCGACGAAGTCTACGGCCTGCCGTTCGACAACTATTCGGGGCTGCTGTACTACAACAAGTGCACGCTTCAGCAGGCCGGCTTCGACAAGCCGCCGGCGACGTGGGACGAGCTGATGAACGTCTACGCGCCGAAGCTGACCGACACGGCCAACCGCAAATACGCCTACGCGCTTCAGTCGCGCCGGGGCGAGACTCAGTCGGCAGACAGCTTCATGCGCGTGCTGTGGCCGTTCGGCGGATCGCTGCTGGACGACAAGTTCAAGTCGAACCTGAACTCCGCCCAGTCGCAGGCCGGCCTGAAGTTCCGCCAGGACCTGATGAAGTACATGCCGCCCGGCATCGTCGATTATGACCACGCCGAGGCCGTCAACGCGCTGGCCCAGGGCAACGTGGCGATGATCACGGAATGGTCGGCGTTCTATTCGACGCTGTCCGATCCGTCCAAGTCGAAGATCACCGACTGTCTGGCAGTGGCGACGGAGCCTGCCGGTCCGGCCGGTCTGAAGCCCGCCCTCGGCGGTTTCTCGCTGGGCGTCAACGCTCAGTCGTCGGATGCCAAGAAGGCGGCGTCGTGGCTGTTCATCCAGTGGGTGACGTCGGAAGAAATGGCGAAGCCGTATATCGAAGCCGGCGGCGTCAGCGGGCGGACCGGCGTCTACAAGGACGCGGATATCCAGAAGCGCTATCCGTTCGTGGCGCCGATGGTCGCTTCCTGGGACGGCGGCGTCCCTGACTTCCGCCCCCGCTTCGCCGAGTGGCCGGAACTGTCCGAGGTGGTGGCCGAGTGGGGCACCCGCATGATGCTGGGCAATGTCAGCATCGAGCAGGGCGCGCAGTCGATCGGCGCCCGGATGGAAGAAATACTGGGTCAGGCCGGCTACTACGACGGCAGCAAGCCGCTGCGGAAGTAATACCGGGAGCCGGAGACATCGACTGGGAGAGATGCCGATGCCGTAGGTCGGTCTAGAGCGAAGCGGCAGCCGACATAGACGCGCCTGCTTGTCGGCTGCCGCTTCGCTCTAGAACGACCTACGATGCGCAAGCGCTCTCGCGGGTCGATCTCTCCGGCTCTCAGTACAAGCTCGATACTAAACGAAATTCTGAAGGGGAGAGCCTCGGCCATGTCCAGCGGCACTCAGCCCGGCAAACCGGCTAAGCCGGCCGTGTTCCCGACGATGTGGAACAACAAGCGCGCGGCTTTCGCCTTCCTGGCGCCGGCCGTCGCGGCCCTGGCGCTGATCGGCATCTTTCCGACGGTCTTCGCGCTGGTCAATTCGTTCCGGCGCTACAACCTTGCCAAGCCGCGCGATCCGACGCCGTTCGTCGGCTTGGACAATTACTTGACCGTGCTCTACGACCCCTCGTTCTGGGGTGCGCTGGGGCGGACCTTCATGTTCCTGGTCACCGTCGTCCCGATCCAGATAGCGCTTGGGCTGATCATCGCTCTGCTGCTGCACAAGCCGGGGCTGTCGGGCTTCAAGCTGCTGGCGCGGCTCAGTCTGGTGATCCCGCTGGCGACGGCTCCCGCCGTGGCCGGCCTGATCGGACGCCTGATCTTCAACCGCGATTTCGGCGTGGCGAACGCCGTGCTGGCCTTCGTCGGTGCTGGACCGGTCGAGTGGCTGGGCGACACCACCAACGCCTTCATCGCGGTGGCGCTGATGGACATTTGGCAGTGGACGCCGTTCTGCGCGCTGGTCCTGCTGGCGGGCCTCACGATGGTCCCGACCGAGATCGAGGAAGCGGCGCGGCTGGAAACAAAGAGCCGCTGGCAGATCGTCCGCTATGTCCAGATGCCGTTCCTGCTGCCCAGCGTCACGGTCATCCTGATCCTGCGGACGGCCGATATCCTGAAGATGTTCGACACCGTCTTCACGATGACGCGCGGCGGTCCGGGGGCCGCAACGGAACTGGTCAGCGTCTATATCCAGCGGGTCGGCTTCCGGGTGTTCGACCAGGGCGTCGCGTCGGCGCAGGCGATCATGCTGCTGATCCTGACCATCGTCCTCGCCCGTCTCTACGTCAAATACGTCTACCGGGAGGTCTGACCATGGCGGTAGCATCAGCCGAAAACACGGCGGTCCGGCAGTCGGCTCCGGCGAAACCGAAGCGTCTGGTCAACGCCTGGCATCTGGTCGGCCTGCTGGCGATCTTCCTGTTCGCGGTCTTCCCGTTCTACTGGATGGTCGCGACCAGCCTGAAGACCCAGGCCGAGGCCTTGGCCTCACCGCCGATCTGGGTGTTCACGCCCAACCTGGACAACTACTACTCCGTGCTGTTCAACCGGGACGTTCTGTCCAGCCTGATCAACTCCGTGATCATCGCGGTATCGACGACGGTGCTGGCGGTAGGGCTGGGGACCCCGGCGGCCTATGCGCTGGCCCGGTTCGAGTTCAAGTCCAAGGAAGAGCTGTGGTTCTGGTTCATCACCAACCGCATGCTGAGCCCGATCGTCGTGGCGCTGCCGATCTTCATCATGGCGCGGACGCTGAACCTGATCGATACGCATCTGGTTCTGGTCCTGGTCTACCTGACCTTCAACCTTCCCATCGTGGTGTGGATCTGCACCGACCAGTTCAGGGGCGTGCCCAAGGATCTGGACGAGGCGGCCCGGCTGGCGGGAGCGTCGCGGTTCACGATCTTCTGGCGGATAGCGCTGCCGCTGGCGATGCCGGGCGTCGCCGTATCGGCGATCTTCTCCTTCATCTTCTCGTGGAACGAACTGCTCTATGCCCTTGTCCTGACGCGAAATACCGCGCGAACGGCGCCGGTGGCGGCGACCAGTTTCATGAGCGGCTACGATTTGCCCTGGGGTGAGATCATGGCGACCGGCACGCTGATCGTGCTACCGGTGATCGTCTTCGCTCTGATCGTTTCCAAGCACCTCGTCCAGGGCCTGACCATGGGAGCCGTCAAGTAAAGGCCGTTGCCGATGCGGGAAGGAAAAAGCTGTGCAGAACAAACACTTGGACGATGACGTCATAGCCAGCTCTGAAGATCAGCTCAACATCCGCATCGCGTGGTACTACTACATCACGGACATGACCCAGCAGCAGATCGCCGACCGCTTCGGCATCACGCGGGTCAGGGTCAACAAGGCGCTGGCGAACTCCCGCGAGACCGGAGTCGTTCAGATCCGCATCAACTCCAAGCTCGCGTCCTGCATCCGGCTGGAATACGAGCTGGAACGGATGTACGGGCTGGAGCGCGTGACCGTGGTCCCGACGCCGGAGGACCAGCGCTTCATCTTCCGGGTGCTGGGGGTCGGCGTCGCTCCCTATATCCACGACCAGCTCGTGGACGGCTGCACCCTGGCGGTCGGCTGGGGACGGACGCTGCGGCAGGCGGTGCGCGAGACGCGCGGCAAGTCGCTGCCCAATCTGAAGGTCCTGTCCCTGCTGGGCGGATTGCATTACGGATCGGCCAACAACACGGCGGAAATCGCGTCCAGCTTCGCCAGCCTGTTCGGCGGGTCGTACTATTATCTGGCGGCTCCCGTGTATGCGAGTTCGGACGAGTACCGCGACATGATGCTGGCGGAAGGCTCGGTTCAGGACGTACTCGGGCAGGCCCGCAACGCCGACATGGCGCTGGTGACCGTCGGCGATCTCAGCAAGCGCTCGCTGATGATCGAGCTGGGGCTGGTCAGTCCGGAAGACGCCCGGACCCTGAAAGCCGCCGGTGCCGTCGGCGATCTGCTCGGACATTACCTTAACAAGGACGGCGAAGAGGTTGATCATCCACTGAACCGGCGGGTGATCTCGCTGGATCTGGAAGATCTCCGGCACATCAGGAAGGTCGTGCTGGTGTCGGGCGGACCTTACAAGGCGGACATCATCCGGGCTGTTCTGCTGCGCAAGTTCGTGCATGAACTGGTGATCGACGAAGCGACCGCCGAGCAGCTGATCGGCCAGCCGGTGACGGAAAACCCCCATTTGGAGAAGAGGGTGTCGTGACGAAGACTGTGAGCGAACTGGCCGGCCGGGCCTGCGCGGAGATCGCGGCGACGTTCGGGAGCGGCGACGAGAGCGCCATATCGGCGCTGATCGAGGAACTTGCGGCGGCGCGTCGCATCGCCTTGCACGGCGTCGGGCGCGAGGGGCTGATGATGCGGGCGCTGACGATGCGCCTGTTCCACATGGGCCTGGACGCTCATCCCGTGGGCGACATGACGACCCCGGCGATCGGACCGGGCGACCTGCTGGTGGTCAGCGCCGGGCCGGGCGAGTTCTCCACCATCATGGCGCTGATCGGCGTGGCGCGGGATGCGGGTGCGCGGGTTGCGGTGATCACCGCGCAGCCGGATGGGGCCGCTGCCAAGGCGGCAGACGTCGTGATGTGCCTGCCGGCCCAGACGATGGCGAGCGACTCCGGTCCTGGAGCAAGCGCCGTGCTGTCGATGGGCAGCGCGTTCGAGGGCGCCCAGTACGTCTTCTTCGAGGTCCTGGTGCTGTTGCTGCGGGAGCGGCTTGGCATCACCGCCGAGGCGATGCGGGCGCGGCACACCAATCTGGAATGATCATGACCGAAGATTTCACCGGCAAGAGGGTGCTGGTTACCGGCGCCGCCAAGGGCATCGGATTGGCGACAGCGAAGCTTCTGGCGGAACGCGGAGCCGAGGTGATCGCGTTCGACCGCAGCGTCGTCGATCTGGCCGACGTGGAAGCGACGCGGGCAGCCGTGCGCGCCGTTCTGCCGGTCGACACGCTGGTCAACTGCGCCGGGATCGTCGAGTTGGAAAGCTTCCTGGAAACCCGCGCCGAGATCTTCGACCGTACTCTGGCGGTCAATACCCGCGCGCCGCTGGTAGTCGCCCAGGAAGTCGCCCGCGATCTCGTCCGGCGCGGCAGCCCTGGAGCCATCGTCAACGTGTCGAGCCTCGCTGCCGCCGTGGGGACCAGGGACCACACGGCTTATTGTGCGTCGAAGGCGGCGCTGGATGCGATCACGCGGGTCATGGCGCTGGAATTGGGGCCGCATCGCATCCGCGTCAACAGCGTCAATCCCATTGTGACGCTGACCCCTATGGCGGAGAAGGCATGGAGCGATCCTGCCAAATCCGGGCCGATGCTGGGACGTATCCCGATGGGACGCTTTGCCGACCCGGTCGAGGTCGCGGCGACCATCGCCTTCCTGCTCAGCGACGCCGCCGGGATGATACACGGCACCTGCGTCACCGTGGACGGCGGCTTCAGCGCCGGCTGAGAGCGGCCAGCCGGGGATAGAGATCGCGCAGGCGCGGGTACAGGTCGGCGTAGAGCGACAGCAGCTCGGCATGGAAATCCGCCAGGGCCGCATCCGGCTCAAACACCGTTCCGGTGCGGGTCATGGCTCCGGCGGCTTCGGCGAAGCTGCCGTACCAGCCGATGCCGACCGCCGCCGCTATGCCGGCTCCCAGGCTCGACGCTTCCGCCGTTTCGGCGCGGATGACGGGCCGGGCGGTGATGTCGGCCATGATGCGGCACCACGGATCGCTGGCCGAACCGCCGCCGATGGCGACGAAGCTTTCGACGGGCGTGCCGGTCGCGGCTGCGACGCGGTTGGTGGCGAAGGCCTGCTCCAGTGCGATGCCCTCCAGCAGCGCGCGGTAGATCTCTCCCCGGCCATGGTCGGGCGACAATCCCAGCAGGCAGCCTCGGGCGTCCTGGTCCCAATAGGGGTTCATGACGCCGTTCCAGTAGGGCAGCAGCAGCAGCCCGCCGCTGCCGGGGCGAACTGATGCTGCTTCCTGTTCCAGCCGGCGGAAGATGCCGGGATCGGCGTCGGGGTCCAGGCCGAAAACCTGCCGGATCATGGAGTTGACGAGCAACGTTCCCGATCTGAGCGAGGTTTCCAGGATATAGCCATCGCGGTCGATGGCGCACATCGTGCGGAACGCCGGGTCGATGCGGGGGGCGCGGTCATAGACGCCGGAAACGACGGCGGTGCCGAGGTTTAGGTACGCCGTGCCCGGCTTCGCGACGCCGGTCCCAAGGCCGCCTGCCTGCCCGTCGCCGCCGCCGGAAATGACCGGAGTGCCCGCGCGCAGGCCGGTCAGCGCTGCGGCTGCCGGGGTGACTTGGCCGATGAGGGTACCGGGGGCTACGGCGGTTGGGAACTTACCCGTCTCCAGCGGAAGCGCCTGAAGGACATCGCCGGCCCAGACGTGAGCGCCGATGTCGAAAGCGCCGAGCGGATCGGCGCTGGCCCAGCTCGTGGCGAACTCTCCCGTAAGCTGGCGGACGATCCAGGCATGCGGGTCATAGACATGGGCGATGCGGGCGAACACATCAGGTTCGGCGCGGGCCAGCCACGCGAGGCTGTAGACTGCGGGCGCGAAGTCCAGCGGCTTGCCGGTCAGCGCATGCATGCGCTCGACACCAACCTTGGCGGCTAGGGCAGCGACCTCCGCCTTGCGGCGTTCGTCCAGCCACAGGATAGCCGGGCGCAACGGCCTGTCGGCGGCATCGGTGACCGCGATGGTTTCGCGCTGGTTGACGATGGCGATAGCGGCGACGCGGTCCGCCGGGATCTGCGCCGTGACGCCGGCCAGCGCGGTCTGAACCGCGCGCCACCACGCGTCCGGGTGCTGCTCGTAGGCGTTAGGCTCCGGCCGCTCCAGCGTCAGCGGCGCGCGGCCTTCGGCCACGGGACGACCGTCCGGGCTCCAGGCGATGGCCTTGGCGGTGGTGGTGCTGAGATCGAGTCCGATGACGGTGTTCTGCATGATGGCGGCGAACCTAACATACCGCAGGGCCTGAGTGTATACCCGTATGGCCCGCTTCTTGCGTGTGTACAGCCGCAGGATTTTTAGAGAGGTGGACCACATGATGGCTCCGCACGCCACCAATGGGCCGCCGTGCGCGAGGACTATAGCGCCGACGGCGAGGCCTGGAACCATGTGACCTACGAACAGGCCTGCTCGCGGGCCTATCGCTGGGGTGAGGACGGGTTGGCGCGGTTCTGCCCAGCGGCTTTGCCTGGCCCTGGCGCTGTGGAACGGGGAAGCCCCGATCCTGAAGGAGCGGCTGTTCGGGCTGTCGGGGCCGGAAGTCGGCTACGAGCCGGGCGAGAGCCAGACCTATATGTTCGGCGGCAATTCGAACCGGCGGGGGCCTGTGTGGTTCCCGATGAACTGCCTGATCGTCGAGGCGCTGGAGCGGTTCCACGGGCGGGAGCACCGCTTGCAGGCCGACCCGAATTTTTCCAGCTATATCTGGTTCCGCGAGTATTTCCACGGCGATACCGGCGTCGGCCTGGCAGCGTCGCACCAGACCGGCTGGACGGGGCTGGTCGCAAACCTTCTGCACAAGCAGGGCCGGCGGCGGAGCTGAGAACGATCCGGGCGGGGTAATGAAAGGATATGACTTTTGTACGGGGCGAAGATGCGGTAATCAGTCACCTGCCGCACTGCGGTATCGCTGCGGTATAGGATGTCCGGCATGCGATATGGTATCGGGCACGTGGCTTGTGGACGGGCGTAACTGTTGTTGGGAGGGAAGACGATGTCTGTGATCGATAGTCTGGTTGCCGGGTTCAAAGCTTTCCGCGTGACCAATTTCGAGCAGCGCCCGGCTCTGTACGAGGCCTTGGTGAACAACGGCCAGCAGCCCGAAGTGCTGATGATCGCGTGCTCGGACTCGCGGGTCGATCCGGCGCTGCTGCTGAACTCCCAGCCGGGCGAGTTGTTCGTCGTCCGCAACGTCGCCAATCTCGTGCCGCCCTATGCGCCCGACGACAACTATCATGGCACCAGCGCCGCGCTGGAATTCGCGGTGCGGGACCTGAAGGTGGCGCATATCGTCGTGCTGGGGCACTCGCGCTGCGGCGGCATGGACGTGCTCCGCAAGGCCTCGTGGGGCGAGAAGCCTGACCGCGAGTTCATAGCGCCGTGGGTGTCGATCGCGGAACGCGCCTGCGATTGCATCGGCCGTGATGCGATTACCGGCCCCGAAGGAAGCCGTCTGGTCGAGCAGGCCGGACTGAAGGTCTCCCTGGAGAACCTGATGACGTTCCCCTGGGTGCGGGAGCGGGTCGAGGCCGGCAACCTGACGCTCCATGGCTGGTGGTTCAACCTGGAAAAGGGCGAGTTGTGGGGTATCGGGAATTCCGCGGAAGAGCCGTTCATTCAGTTGGTCTAAGGCAGTTGGTGTGAGGCAGTTGGTCTGAGTCGCTGCCAAACTCTCGCCAAGCCGTTATAGTGCTCCCTGACGCATCAAGGGGAGATCGGCCCTATGGCGGGAATGGGCATCGCTCGCGCCGCCCTTTTCATCTGTGCGCTGTCCGGCTGCGCCGGAACGCAGACATTCAGCGGCCGGAGCTATCTGGTGGATGACCCG
>NZ_JCACHA010000701.1:0-11604 GCF_059503625.1 Skermanella sp. | reverse complement strand
GGCCGGTGCCGCCGGAGAGGTAATCGATACCGTCGTTGCCCCGTATCCAGTCGTCGCCGGCTTCCCCGCGCAGACCGTCATGTCCTTTACCGCCGAATATCCGGTCGTCGCCGGCACGTCCCCAGATCCGGTCATTGTCGCCAAGACTGTCGATCCAGTCGGCGGACGAGGTTCCGATCAAGCTGTCGCGTGCATCCGTGCCGAAGATGGTCGCCATCGGGCGTTTCCCCCTTGTTGCCGTCATCGCCTTGGGGCGTGATCTGGCTGAAAGGGGAACGCCGCGCCGGCGCTGCGTCATTAACCTGGATCAGGAACGACGTCGGCACCTACGGAGCTTTTGCAGCATCATCGTGCCGAGATCACTCCGGCTGCTCGATCGCGCCGATCGATGGGGCGGAGGCAGAACGCGCCTTGCCTAATGAGTCCAGCAGGGTGCCGGTAACGCCGCTGCCGGACTTGAGGGCCGGGCTGCCGGTCACCGGGGCGTAGCGCTGCCTGGCGTCTGCAAGGCCGTTCAGACCGTCGTCACTGGGATTCCGCACGACCTTGGCGACATCGTAGCGGCTGACCACCTTGTCGAATGACTGCGGGAAGGTAGGCAGGCCGTTGCGCTCGTACTGCTTGAACAGTCCGGCCCAGATTTGCGGTCCGACGCTGAAGCTGCCGACGTTTCCATCGTTCCAGGCATACATCAAGGGGGTGGACGCCGTGTTGACGACCAGATTGTCGCTGATCTCGATCTGCTGATTGCCGCTTTGGCCACCGGCCGCGTTGTTTCCGTAGGTCAGGCGGAAAACGGCATAGGGTGAATCGCCGACGATCGTGTTGTTGTAGATCAGCCCACGCACCACGCCCCGGACCTCGATGGCGCTGTCGTTGTAGTCGGCGATGATGTTGTTCCGGGCAACCTGATCGGTCCCTTCCTGACTGGGAAGATCGGGGTCGAAGTATTGCGGGCCGGTGTTGCCGCCCAGCATAAGGGCCGAATTGCCGCGGATGCCGCTGATCAGGTTGTCCTCGATCAGCACCCTTGCCGATCCGCCCTTGAAGAAGATGCCGGAATTTCCCTGCGTCGGGTCGTGTATCCAGTTGTTGCGTACGACAGCCGTCCTGACGCCGACGCCATCGACGACCGCATTGTTGATCGGCTGCTGAAGGTCCGAGTCCTCGATATAGACGTTTTCGACATCGGCGTTGATCGGGTTGTTGCGGTTTATCTTGATGGCCGCTCCCGATCCGGTCCTGAGCGAGTGGATCTTCATCGACCGCACGATGATGTTGCGGATCGAGCCTTGCCAGGGCGAGATGTGCAGATTGTCGCCCTTGCCGTTGACGATCTCCAACCCTTCGACGACGACGTTGGAAGCGGCGATCTGGAACGAGCCCGTGTTGTTCAGGTCGATCGTCGGAGTGGCTCCCGAGGCGGCGCGGACGGTAATCCATTGACCGGGGGTGCCCGAGTTGAGCAATGCCACCCCGTTCGTCGCCCGGTACACTCCTTCCCCGATTTCCAGGATATCGCCCGGCTTTGCCTTGTTGAAGGCATCCTGGAGAGACTGGCCGCTGGCAACCTGTACTTTCCGGCTTCCCGTTCCCTGCGGTTCCGGCGTTTTGAACCATTCCGGATCAGCGGCCGCGCTGGCGGCTCCGGAAAAAGCCGCCAGCGTAACCAGCAACGTCAGGCAGAATTTCGACTTCATAGATAACCACCGCACCGTGTGACCTGAGGTGCGTGGTCTTAATGCGTCCCGTGGCGCATTAATGCATCATTTTGTTAAACACCAGTCGGACCGGCTTCGGCCTAAATACTCCACAACGACAGCTTACATATTCTACGATGTTGTCACATCACGCCAGGAAGTAATCGATGCCTTCAACCAAGCCGATCTTGTCCACTGTGACTACGGTCGGTCCGAATTCCGCACCATCGGCCTGAATGGTGAAGCAGGTCCGCCCCGCAGTTTCCACGACGCTGGCCGTCAGACTTCGCCCGTACATCATGTCTTCGAAGTAAAGACAGTCGCCGGACTGCGTTCCTGCACCGTTGAAGCCGGTGATCCTGGCATCGGTGCCGCCGGAAACATCGAAGCGGAATGTGTCGTTGTCCGAGGCGCCGCTGATGATGGTGTCGGTGCCGCCGTATCCCGTCAGGATGAAGGTATCGTCCCCGCCCCCGCTGCGCATGATGTCGCTGGCGGTGTCGCTGTAGAACAGGTCGTTCCCTGTCGTCCCCGTCACGTCGATGCCGTCGGAAAAGCCGTGGCCGCCGTAGAACTCCAGCCGGCCTGCTCCGGTCACAGTGATCTTCTCGATCCCGGAGAACCGGCCGGCATCGTGCGAAGCACCTCCCCCGGAGTCCTGGAACGCGACGCTTCCCGCCCCCTGGCCCGTGACGATCAGTCTGGTTGCCGCCGCCGAGGCCGTTCCCTCCGCGGCGAACGTCGCGTTGTTGTAGATATGCAGGGAATCGCGCCCGTTTCCGCCATCCAGGACACTGTCCGCCAGCGGGACCCCGGCGGGGAAGTTGCCGGTGAACGGGTTGTACTGGAGAGTGTCGTTTCCTTCCCCGCCATACAGGTACGAAACGCCGGTGCCGCCCATCAGGATGTCGTCGCCCGCCTCTCCGTACAGCTTGTCCGTTCCGGAGTCGCCATAGAGCCTGTCGGCACCGTCGCCGCCCCAAATCGTATCGGCGCCGGCACGGCCGTAAAGCGTATCGGCCCCTTCATGACCGTACATGGTGTCGCTGTCGGCCGTTCCCATGGTCGCGGCACTGCTGGTGGCTCTGATCGTCGCCAATCTTCTCTCCAAAAATCGGGTTCAAGAATCGACGCGGACTAACTTGAGATAATCGCTTCAGTCTGGGCAATGATAGTTAAGATCTATTTACCAATATTTTCAATTACCGTGATCGGCCTAACCGGAAGGTGTGGATCGACTGCCTTCCTCTTCCAAATGGTGCAGGAGCTTGGCGATCTGTACGGCCAATTGCCGTTGTGTATAAGGTTTTCCCAACCGGGGAAGGTCGATGCTGAGCCCATCCGGCAGGTCTGCATAGCCGGTCGCGAGAAGTACCGGCATTCCTGGATGGCTTTTCCGGATCCGGAGAGCGAGATCGGCGCCGGTCATTCCCGGCATGGCGTAATCGGTCAGGACCAGGTCGATTCGGGTTCCGTCCGACAGGATCTTCAGCGCCTTGGCACCGGAGCTTGCTTCCAGCGCGATATGGCCGAGATCCTCCAGCATCGCGGTGGTGCTCATCGAGATCAGCGCATCGTCGTCGACCACCAGAATGGTTGCCGGCCCGGCCTCCGCCTCCGGTGTGGCCTGCGGCTCCGCTTGCCGGACCGGGAGCGTGGAGGTCGGGAGCCAGATCTCGGCCGTGGTGCCCTCCCCTGGCGAACTGCGCAGCCGGAGCGTGCCGTTGGACTGGATTGCCAGCCCGTGGACCATGGCGAGCCCGAGACCGGTGCCCTTGCCGATCCCCTTGGTCGAGAAGAACGGCTCCATGGCGCGGGACAAGGTGGCGTCGTCCATGCCGGCCCCGGTGTCGCTCACCCGGAGAACGACGTAGGTTCCCGGCATGACCTCGCCATGCAGGAATCTTCTCTCGTCCGAATGATCGAGAGCGATCGTAAGCTTGCCGCCGTCCGGCATCGCATCCCTGGCGTTTACGGCCAGATTGAGCAGGGCAAGCTCCAACTGGTTCGGATCGACTTGCGCCGGGGGCATTCGCGGAGCTGCCTCCAGGTGCAACTCGATCATGGGACCGATCGAGCGTGTCAGCAGGTCGGTCATGCCGTGGACGAGTTCGACGACATCGACCGGCTGCGGCTGAAGGTCCTGCCGCCGCGCAAAGGCCAGGAGCCGCTGGGTGAGGGCGGCGCCACGCTGGGCACCTTGCATCGCTCCGTCGATAAAGCGCAG
The DNA here is from genome assembly GCF_059503625.1 of Skermanella sp. Taxonomy (NCBI): domain Bacteria; kingdom Pseudomonadati; phylum Pseudomonadota; class Alphaproteobacteria; order Rhodospirillales; family Azospirillaceae; genus Skermanella; species Skermanella sp. Next base: position 7,677 of record NZ_JCACHA010000701.1, on the reverse strand, counting down.
AAGCTTGGGAGTTGGCGGCATGTGCCGGCGCAGCAGGTCCAGATTGCCGACCACCGCCATCAGCAGGTTGTTGAAGTCATGGGCGACGCCGCCGGTAAGCTGGCCGATCGCTTCCATCTTCTGCGATTGGCGCAACTGCTCCTCGACGCGTCTTGCCTCCCTCAAGTCACGCGTCACGGTGGCGAAGTTGACCGGCTGCCCGGTGACCGGATCGCGGATCAGGAAGAAGTCGAGATGGACGTCGATGGGCTTGCCGGTGTCGAGGTGCCGGAACTTGAACTCTCCGGCCCATCGTCCGTCCTGCATCGCAGCCGGCATGATCTCGTCGGCGAATCGGGCGCGATCCTGGGGAAGCAGATAGTCCAGGATGGCGGTATCGGCGACGCTGTCCCGATCCGTCAACCCGACCATGTGGCGGCCCGCCCGGTTGATATAGAGCAGGGAACCGTCCAGCGCCGCCACGCCGACGAAATCCGACGAGGCTTCGACGGTGGAGACCAGCCGCTGGCGCTCCAGGGAAAGCCGCTCGACGTCGGTGGTCCGTTCCGCCACCCGTTGTTCGAGAAGTTCGTTCACCCGGTCGCGCTCGGCATCCGCAGCCTTCCGGTCGGTGATGTCCAGCGAGACCCCGACCATGCGGTGAGCGCACCCGTCGCGGCCGAATACGACACGCGCCATGAGTTCGACCCAGTGGATGGTGCCGTCAGGCCATATCACCCGGTTTTCGGCGGCATAATCGGCGCCGGTCGAAACCGCATGGGCCACCGAGTCCTGGATGCGCGTCCGGTCGGCTGGATGGACCTGCTCCAGCATTTCGGCATAGCTCAGCGGCGTATCGGGCGACAGGCCGAAATTGGCCTTGCACCGCTCCGACGACGTCAGCGTCATGGTATCGAGGTCGAGTTCCCATGAGCCCAGGCGGCCGGCTTGAAGCGCCAGCCGCAGCCGGTCCTCACCTTCGCGGACCTCTTCCATTCGCGCCCTGGCCTCGTACTGCCGGCGCCGTCCGCGAAGAGCGGTGGACACGGTGCTGATCAGGGTCATGGGGTGGAAGGGGCGTTCCAGGAACGTGACGTTCCCCAGCAGGCCTGCCAGCCGCTGGGCGGCTGGGTTGCGCTCGGTTCCTCCGCCCCGGACGGTCAGCAGAACGAATGGAAAATCGGACCAGGCAGGCTGGTCGTCGAGCCAGGTCACCAGCGACTGGAGATCACCGTGGCGGACGGCCTCGTCCGTCACCAGGGCGGCTCCGGCGCCGTCGGCTATGGCACGCGTCAGAGCCGGCAGATCCCGGCAGATCTCGCCCTCGATCCCGGCTTCCGTCAGGATGGAGCGCGCCACGACGGCGTCGCGCCCCATCGACGCGAAGATCACGACCCGCTCGGACCGGGGCGGGTGAGTTTCACTCAATTGAGATCGTCCATGAGCATCTTTTCGTCGTCGGTGCCGATAAAGGTAGGCACGCCGCGAAGCACCCCCTGGAACTGCTGAAGGGGCCTGCCGATCTGGATGCCCCGGTCGGAGATACGGAACTCACGGATCGTGTCCTCATGGGCGCCAGCGCGCTTCTTGATGACCGAGATGGCGCGGCGGACACGCCCCAGCGCCTCGAAATAGCGCAGCAATATGACGGTATCCGCCAGATACGTAACGTCGACCGGCGATTTCATATCGCCGACCAGCCCATGCTGGGCGACGGTCAGGTAAGTATTGACGCTCTGCCGGTTGAGGTATTGCAGCAGTTCGTGGATATGGAGGATCAGGAACTTTTCCTCCGGCATGGCTTCCTGATAGCCGTTGAGGCTGTCGATCACGACGGTCCGGACGCCCTTTTCGTCGACCAGCCTGCGCACCTTGTGGGCGAACTCGCCGGGGGACATCTCTGCCGCATCCACCTGTTCGATGAAGATGCTGCCCGCGTCGAGCAGCCCTTCCAGATCGATACCCATCTGCCTTGCCCGGCTGAACAGCAGGCCCAGTTCCTCGTCGAAGACGAAAAGCGCCGCGCGTTCTCCGCGCATGGCCGCCTGAACGACGAACTGCTGCACGAGCAGAGATTTTCCCGTGCCGGCCGGAGCGAGGATCAAGGCGCTCGATCCGCGTTCGAACCCGCCGCCCAGCAGCAGGTCGAGTTCCTTGATGCCGCTTTCCAGCAGGGTCCGGCTGAACCCCGTCCTGTGCTCCGATGCCACCAGCCGGGGGAAGACCTGTACCCCGCCTTTGGTGATCGTAAAGTCGTGAAAGCCGCCCCGGAACGCCTGTCCCCGGTATTTGATGACGCGCAGTCGGCGGCGTTCGGCACCGTAATCCGGCGCCAGTTCCTCCAGCCGGATCACTCCATGGGCGACGCTGTGGACCGTCTTGTCCGTCGTGTCCGCCGTAAGGTCGTCGAGCATGAGCACCGTAGCGGCGTTCCTGGCGAAGAAGTGCTTGAGAGCCAGGATCTGGCGGCGGTACCGGAGAGACCCCTGGGCGAGCAGGCGGATCTCGGAAAGGCTGTCCAGCACGATCCTGGCTGGCTTGATGCGCTCCACCGCCTCGAAGATCATCCGCGTCGTTTCGCCCAGTTCCAGGTCCGAGGAATAGAGCAGGCTCTGCTGCTGGTCTGGATCGAGCAGGCTTTCCGGCGGCACGAGTTCGAAGACCTCGATGCTGTCGTCCAGCGTCCAGCCATGGGACGAAGCACCCTGGCGCAGTTCCCGCTCCGTCTCCGACAGGGTGATATAGAGGCCTCTTTCCCCGGCTTCGGCTCCGGTCAGCAGGAAGCGGAGCGCCATGGTCGTCTTGCCGGTGCCCGGCGATCCTTCCAGCAGGAAGACGCTGTCTCGTTGCAGCCCCCCGGAAATGACGTCGTCGAGGCCCGGAATGCCGAATGCCGCCTTGGGGATGGCGTCGGAGTTATTGAGCATGCTTGTCTCCGGGCGTCAGCCATCACGAGTTCAGGTTCGGTCGCACTGAGTTGAATAACTACCACAATCAATGCAAGGGAACATAAACCGTTGCCGAACCGTGCTTACATTTCTGGTTGCCCGCCTCCCGACTGCGATCCGGATCACGTTACCAGGACCGGCACAATGCCTCGTCGATCCCGCTGCGGCCTGCCGCCCTGATGAGGTGGAACCTCATGTAGTAGACCGCGCCTTCGGAGTCGTGCCGTTCCAGCGCCTCGACGATATTTTCATGCTCCGCGATCGGTTCGAACAGCCGGTTGCGGGCCGTCAGCGGGACGCGGTGGCTTTCCAGGACCATGTTCGAGAGACTGTCGTACATATCCTTGAAGGCCTGGTTTCCGGCAGCCGATACGATCGTCGTATGGAAACTGAGATCGGCCTGCACCACCCCTTCGAGTTGTCCGGACTCCAGGAATTGCTGCATCGTCCCGATGCTCCGGCGCAGGTCGTCGATTTCCTGTCCGGTGATGCGGAGTGCCGCGAGGCCGGCAGTGTAGCCTTCCACCAGCAGGCGGACCTGAAACACGTCTTCCTTGGGGATGCGGCTGCCGAAGCGCCAGCCGCCGGAAGAGCCTTCCGTGCAGACGACGGCGCCGCGTCCGGGATCGATCCGGATCGATCCGAGCGTTTCCAGCACGCTGAGCGCCTCGCGCAGCGATGCGCGGCTGATGTTGAACATGACGGCCAGATCGCGCTGTGACGGCAGCCTTTCACCGGGTTTGATCTCACCCGATGCGATCATTTCCTGGATGCGCCACACGATGGTTTGCGGAACCGGCGCGCGCGCACCGTTGAGAGGGTTCATGGTCACTCCGGGTCTGATGATTATCCGCAATCCTGCATGGGGATGAACGGCATAACATGGATGGACGATCCGATTCAGGACTCAATCCCCGGCACCGCTCATCGCCGGTTCCTAAGGCCATACCCGCCAAAGTTGATGGTATCCTGCCGTCGGCTTGTCTGTCATCTGTTCTGACCGGCAACGGCAACAAGCGGCAGAGATAAATTGTGGTCTGACCGGTCGGAGCGACGGCGTTTCCAGCAGCGGGAAGTGTTCGCGCCTAAAAAATAGTATTCGGGCGCTTTCTCACTAAGCAAGTTGCGGAAACTTTCGGCATATGAAGAAAATACTTGCGTAATGAATTATTGTATGATGAAGCTATGTGGTCTTACCGGTATGACATAGCCTCAAAGCCGACACGCTTCCTGGGAGATCGTTGACTGAGCCGCGACCGCCGTGGCACGGACGAGTAGGGGGAGAACCTCATGAAAATTTTCAATTTCGAGGATGTATCGCGGGTTACTTCTAATATCGGTCGTTTCCCCGCTACGGCCTTGTCAGCGTTGGTCATAACCGCTGCCGTAGCACTGACCGCGGCACCGGCCGCCGCCCAGGATGCGAAATCGACGCTGGTCGTCGCCGGTCCGCGGACGCCGGAATCCCTGGATCAGGAATACCCGCCGACCGAAGCTGTCCACGAACTGCGCCGCAACGTCTATGAGCGACTGCTGGCTTATGCACCGAAAACCGGTGAAGACGGCGTAGTCTATGAGGACTTCAGCAAGATAGTCGGGGCTTTGGCGGAGAGCTGGGAAGTTTCGCCGGAAAAAACGTCGATTACTTTCAAATTACGCAAGGGCGTCAAGAGTTCGGCTGGAAACGAGCTGAATGCCGACGCCGTAATGTGGTCGTTCGAACGCGGCTGGAACCTGAAATCAAACTTTCACTGGTATATGACGCAGATCTTGAAGATCACGTCTTATCAGGATGCGTTCTCAAAGATCGACGACTATACCGTCAAGGTCAGCATTCCCAACTCCTCGCCGCTGATCGAACGTCTGTGGATCAACAGCGATCTCGGCATCCTGGACGCCGTGGAGATCAAGAAACACGTCACCGCCGACGATCCCTGGGCGCAGCGCTGGCTCGCGACCAACAGCGCTTCCTTCGGTCCATACTCGGTGAGCAAGTACACGCCCGGTCAGGAAGTGGTCTATGACGCGAACCCCGATTACTACCGGGGAGCGCCCAAGCTGAAGCGCATCATCTTCCGCGAAATGCCGACTTCGGCCAACCGGGTCGCGGCTTTGCAGGCCGGTTCGGTCGACGTCGCCGAATACCTGCTGCCGCGCGAGTTGGCGCTGCTCGAGAAGTCGCCTGCCGTCAAGGTCCAGAAGGTCTTCGGCAACTATATCCACCGCGTCGAGATGAACAATTCGACGCCGCCGTTCGACAACGTGAACGTCCGGAAGGCGCTGAACTATCTGGTCCCGCGCGACGATATCCTGAAGGCCGTCTACTTCAACACGGCGCGCCCGACGAAAAGCCCGATCTCGGAAATCTATCCCGGCTTCACGGACGAGTATTTCACGTTCAACACCGATGTCGAAAAGGCGAAGGCGCTGCTCGCGGAAGCGGGATTGCCCAACGGCTTCAAGACCGAGATCGGATACCGCACCGGCGACCAGATCGAGGAAGAGATCGCCGTCATCCTGAAGTCCGCTTTCGCCAAGGCGGGCGTCGACGTCACCCTGTCCAAGCTGCCCGCCTCGACCCTGGTCGAGCGCTACAGCAAGGGCACCATCCCCATGTATTTCTTCCGTGACATGGCGATCGTTCCCGATGCCGCCTATGTCGCGAATCTCTGGCTCAACAGCGCCTCGCTGATCAATTACTCGCACTTTAAGAGCGACGAAGTGGACAAGCTGATCAATGAAGCCCTGACCAGCACCGACGAGCCCAAGCGGCTGGAAGGCATGAAGCGGGTTCAGCAGATCACGGTCGAATCCGCCCCCTGGGTATTCCTGGCGAACCCCGGCTATCAGGTCGCGACGCGAGCCAACCTGAAGGGTTATTCCTGGTACACGCCCAACGGCAACGCCTGGTTCGACTGGTCCAAGAACTGATGCCAGTGCTCCGCAGGCCGGATGCCGCTTCGCTCCGGCCGGTCTGCGGAGCTTGATTGTCCCGCTCTTGAATGTGATGATTCATGACTCTTCAGAGTTTCTGGCGCGGGTTGCCGCGACCACTCCGTATCGTCATCACGCGATTGCCCTTGATCGTGCCCCAGATGTTCGGCGTGATGCTGGTAACGTTCCTGCTGGTCCGGCTCCTTCCAGGCGACCCTACGCTCCTGATGCTGGGGAACACGGCGACGCCCGAAAGCATTGCGGCCCTTCGTGAAAAGCTGGGTCTGGACCGGACCGTCTGGGAGCAGTTCGTGGCCTATGTCGGCAACGTCCTGCAAGGCGATCTCGGCGTTTCGCTGTTCACGTCCAATCCGGTCACGGTGGACCTGATGGAGCGGGCACCGGCAACGCTCGAACTCATCACCTATGCGATGGTCCTGACGGTGATCGTCGGCGTAACGCTCGCCGTCGTCTCGGTCGTGCGGAAAGGCGGGATCGTCGATAACTTCAGCCGTATCTACGGACTTGCAGCGGGCGCCATCCCGGATTTCTGGGTCGGACTGCTGCTGATCTTCTTCCTCTTCTATATCGCAGGCATCGTTCCGGCCCCGTTCGGACGGATCGACGCCTTCGTCACGGCGCCGCCCGCCGTAACCGGCTTCTACACCATCGACAGCCTTATCGCCGGCGATTGGGCGGCCTTCCAGTCCTCCGCGGGCCGCCTGCTGCTGCCGGTCCTGACGCTGGCGATCGTCAACGCGGGGGCGCTGATGAAGATGACCAAGACCACTTTCGAGGACATCTACCGCAGCGATTTCATCCGTCACCAGCGGGCCAGCGGTCTGCCGGGACGCGCCATCATCCGGAGCGCGCTGCGCAACAGCCTGCCGCCGATCATCACCCTGGTCGGTTTCCTCTTCGGTTTCCTGCTCGGCGCCGCCGTCCTGGTGGAAACCATCTTTGCCTGGGGCGGCCTTGGGCAGTACGCGGTGCAGGCCGTGATCAACAGCGATTACCCTGCCCTTCAAGGCTTCGTGCTTGTGGCAGCCGGCTTCATCCTGATCGTCTACCTGATCGTGGACATCCTGTACGAACTGGCCGATCCGCGGATCAAGGTGTGAGGAGGAACCCAGCATGAAAAGCCTGCGCAGCCTCTTCACCCATATCCGCCGCCATCCGGCCGCCCTGATCGGCGTCATCTTGCTCGCCTTGCAGATCGTCGCCATCGTCTTCGCACCGGTGCTCTCGACCCATTCGCCGACGGAAGCGGACCCGATCAGTTCGCTCCAGCCGCCCTCGCTGGAGCACTGGCTCGGCACGGACGTTTCCGGGATGGATATCTATTCCCGGATCATCTACGCGACGCGGATCAACCTTCTCATCAGCATCTCGGCGGTGGCGCTCGCCTTCGTCCTGGGCGTGCCGGTCGGGCTGCTGATCGGCTACTACCGGGGCTTCGTCAGTTCGCTGATCATGCGGCTGTTCGATTTCATCCAGTCCTTTCCGGTCTTCGTGCTCGGCATGGCGCTGGTCTCGGTGATGGGACAGGAGATCTGGAACGTCGCCATCGTGCTCGCCGTGCTGTTCACCCCGATGTTCGCACGGCTGATCCGGGCGGAGGTGCTGTCGCTTCGGGAACGGCCCTTCATCAGCGCTGCCCGATGCAGCGGCGCCACCGACGCATCGATCATGTTCCGCCACATCCTGCCGAACGCGCTGACCCCGGCCATCGTGCAGGTCTCCATCAGCATCGGCATGGCGATCCTGCTGACCGCCGGGCTGTCCTTCATCGGCGCCGGCGTCCGGATGCCGACGC
>NZ_JCACHA010000700.1:0-11631 GCF_059503625.1 Skermanella sp. | reverse complement strand
ACGGGCGCGCAGTTGCTGCGCGATTTTATGCGCGACTACGTTGGCCGTCAGCGGGACGAGCAAGGACATGATCCATGGTTCCGCCGTCAGGTGCAGGCAGGCATCGAAGATGCCGCTGCTGGCAGGGTCGTATCCGCAGATGAGGTAAATGCGACCTTCGCAGCGCGGCGAGCCGAAACTTTGCGCAGACTTGACGGCGCGAAATCTTGAAACTGACTTGGACCAGGACTGCCATAGCCGACCGACATAGGATTTACGATCATATCGAAGCCGATAATCCACGGGCCGCAGTGAATTTGGACAATGCGTTTGAAGATAAAGCCAGCCAGTTATTGCAATACATGAATATCGGCCGCCTTGGCCGTGTTTCAGGCACTCGCGAACTGGTAATCCCAGGAACGCAATATTTGATGATTTACCGCTATGACAAATCGTCGGTCATCATCTTGCGCATACTCCATGGCGCTCAGCAATGGCCTGATGCCAGAGGGAGCTGAAATTTGACCGATGATTTCCGACATCTCTGCCGGAAATCACCAGTCAATCTTGAATGCTAACGCCGCTACTTCACCTCTCCCGCCAGCCAGTGCCCGATCATACCCTTCTCGGAACTAACCTCGCTCCAGCCGGGCTGGACGCCGTCCATGTTAGGCAGTTGGTGGGCGATGCCCTTGTGGCAGTCGATGCAGGTGCGCTCGCCCGTGAACAGGTAGCGCTCGTGGACGCGGGCGGCTCGGGCGCCCTGTTTGGTGATGTCCATCGACTCGGTCGAGTGGCAGTTGCGGCATTCGAGCGAGTTGTTGGCCTTGAGCCGCGCCCATTCATGTTCGGCCAGCTCGCGGCGCATCGCCACGAACTTGTCGCGGGTGTTGATGGTGCCGAAGATCTTGCCCCAGACTTCCTTCGACGCCTGCATCTTGCGGGCGATCTTATCGGTCCATTCATGGGGGACGTGACAGTCGGGACAGGTCGCGCGGACGCCGGATCGGTTGGTGAAATGGATGGTCTGCTTCAGCTCCTCGTAGACGTTGGTGTTCATCTCGTGGCAGCCGATGCAGAAAGACTCCCGGTTGGTCGCTTCAAGCGCCGTGTTGAATCCGCCCCAGAAGATGACGCCGGCGGCGAAGCCGCCGAGCGTCAGGAAGCCGAGGCTGAGATACCGGCTGGGGCTTGAGAGCGTGCGCCAGGGGCGCAGCAGGAACTCGGGCAGCTTGAGTCTCATTGCTCGGCGCCTCCGGAAGACGGGCGGCTGATCATGCTGTCGATGGTCTGGAAGGTATTGGGCACCAGCGGCTGGGCCGTGGTCTGCGGCACGTGGCACTGCATGCAGAAATACCGGCGCGGCGACACGGCGCCCAGCGTCTGGCCTTCCCGGTCCAGGTAATGGGTGATGCTGATCATCGGGGCCTGGACCGCTTCCGTGTATTGGCGGCTATGGCAGGTCAGGCAGCGGTTGGTGTTCAGGTTCAGTTGATAGTCCCGGACATTGTGCGGGATGACCGGTGGCTGTTCCGGGTAGTTGCGGGCGACGCGGCGGTCGTCGGTGACGTCGGCCGGGATCTGCGGCGGAGTCGTCTCGTCGGTGAACTGGACCGGCGGGCGGAACGGCGAGTCGATCTTGACGCTGCCGGTGTTCTGGGCGGACAGGAGCGCGGGGACCAGCAGACAGGGCAGCGCCGCGAGAAATGCTAGGTGGTAGAGACGCATGGCTTTGCCCTTCCCTATGCCGTGACGATCTTGACGGCGCATTTCTTGAAGTCCGTCTGCTTGCTGATGGGATCGGTCGCGTCCAGCGTGACCTTGTTGATCAGGCGGGCGCTGTCGAACCAGGGAACGAAGACGACGCCGCGCGGCGGCTTGTTGCGGCCACGCGTTTCCACGCGGGTCAGCATTTCGCCGCGCCTGGACATCACCTTGACCTCCGATCCGCGCCGAAGTCCCCTGTCCTTGGCGTCGTCCGGGTGCATGTAGACCAGCGCCATCGGCATCGCCTTGTAGAGTTCGGGGACGCGCATGGTCATGGAGCCGGAATGCCAGTGCTCCAGCACGCGGCCGGTGACCAGCCACAGGTCGAATTCCTGGTCGGGGGACTCCGCCGCCGGCTCGTAGGGGAAGGCGAAGATGTTGGCCTTGCCGTCCGGGTTGCCGTAGAACTTAAGCCCTTCGCCGGCCTTGACATAGGGGTCCAGGCCTTCGCGGTAGCGCCACAGGGTTTCCTTGCCCTCGACCACCGGCCAGCGCAGGCCGCGCACCTCGTGGTACATGTCGAACGGCGCCAGATCGTGGCCGTGTCCCCGTCCGAAGGCGGCGTATTCCTCGAACAGGCCTTTCTGCGGATAGAAGCCGAAGGCCTTGGCTTCGTGGTTCTCGTATTCCGGGTTGGTTTCCGACACGGGGAAACGGTCCACGGCGCCGTTGCGAAACAGCACGTCGAACAGCGTCTTGCCGCGATACTGGGGATTGGCATCCAGCGTTTCCTTGGTCCAGACCTCATCAGTCGTGAACCGCTTGGAGAACTCCATCAGCTGCCACAGGTCGGAGCGCGATTCGCCGGGCGCGTTGACGAGCTGGTGCCAGAAATGGGTGCGCCGCTCGGCGTTGCCGTAGGCGCCTTCCTTCTCGACCCACATGGCCGCCGGCAGGATCAGGTCGGCCGCCGCCGCCGTGACGGTCGGATAGGCGTCGGAGACGACGATGAAGTTGGCCGGGTTCCTGTAGCCGGGCCATGTCTCGTTATCGCAGTTCGGCGCCGCCTGGAGGTTGTTGTTGACCATGATCCAGAAGGCGTTGAGCTTGCCGTCCTTGAGCATCCGGTCCATCTGGACCGCGTGATAGCCGATCTTGCCGGGCAGCAGGCCGTGCGGAAGCTTCCAGATTTCCTCCGCGTGTTCGCGGTGGACCGGGTTGGCGACCTGCATGTCGGCGGGCAGCCGGTGGGCGAAGGTCCCGACTTCGCGCGCGGTGCCGCAGGCCGAGGGCTGGCCGGTCAGCGAGAACGGGCTGTTGCCCGGCTCCGAGATCTTTCCTGTCAGCAGGTGGATGTTGTAGACCATGTGGTTGGCCCAGACGCCGCGGACGTGCTGGTTGAAACCCATGGTCCAGAGCGACATGACCTTGGTCTTGGGGTCGGCGTAGAGTTCCGCCAATGCTACCAGCCGTTCCTTGGGAACGCCGCTCAGCTCGGACGCCTTCTCCACCGTGTAGTCGCTGACGAACTTTGCGAACTGGTCGAAGTCTATCGGCGTGCTGTCGGCGGGAGCCTTGGCGTTGGCGGCGCGCGTTTCCAGCACGTGTTCCGGACGGAGGCCGTAGCCGATGTCCTTCTGGCCCAGGCGGAAGCTGCAATGCTTGGCGATGAAGTCCTGGTTCACCCGGCCGGTCTGGATGATGTGGTTCGCGATGAAGTTCAGGATCGCCAGGTCGGTGCCCGGCTTGAAGATCATCGGGATGTCGGCCAGCTCGAAGCTGCGGTGCTCGAAGGTCGAAAGGACACTGACCTTGACGTGGGGGGCGGAGAGACGGCGGTCGGTGATCCGGGTCCACAGGATCGGATGCATCTCCGCCATGTTGGAACCCCAAAGCACGAAGGCGTCGGCGTGCTCGATGTCGTCGTAGCAGCCCATCGGCTCGTCCATGCCGAAGGTGCGGATGAACGAAACGGCTGCCGAGGCCATGCAATGGCGGGCGTTGGGATCGAGGTTGTTGGTGCGGAAACCGGCGCGCATCAGCTTGGTGGCGGCGTAGCCTTCCCAGATCGTCCACTGGCCGGAGCCGAACATCCCGACCGCGTCGGGTCCCTTCTCCTTGATGACGCGTTTCCACTGGCTGGCCATCTCGTCGAAGGCCCGGTCCCAGGAAACGGGCTGGAACTCGCCCTCCTTATGGTACTTGCCGTCGCGCATGCGCAGCAGCGGCGTGGTCAGGCGGTCTTCCCCGTACATGATCTTGGACAGGAAGTAGCCCTTGACGCAGTTGAGGCCCCGGTTGACCTCCGCCTTGATGTCGCCGTGGGTGGCGACGACGCGGTTGTCCTTGGTCGCGACCATCACGCCGCAGCCTGTGCCGCAGAACCGGCACGGCGCCTTGGACCACTTGAGCTTGGCGTCCTGCCCGGCGACCATGGACGACTGCGCGAGAGCCGGGACGCTGATGCCGCCCGCTGCGGCTGCGGCGGCCACGGCCTGCGCCTTGATGAAATCCCGACGATCCAACATGGGTTGGTCCCCTGTTCCCTAAAAATCGGCTGTGAAAGTTCAGATGGAGGCCGGCGCCGCTTCGTGTTCGGCGGGCTCGACTTGATGGAAGACCAGGACGGCGGACAGGACGCCGTCGAGCAGGTGCATCGCGGTCATGCGGTCGGCGATGAAGCCCTCGTGCGGCCCCTCGACCGTGACCACCAGCTTGCTTTCCTGGCCGAGGTGAATTTCCACGCCTTCCATGGCGAGGATGGCGGCGTGGACCGCCTCTCTCATCGCGGGTTGGAAATGCACGAGCAGCGAGGCGATGTGCAGTTCGCCATGCCGCGGAATCCGCTTTTCCGTCTCAGACCTTGACTTAGGCGGCATGTCCGTCTCCCGCGTGCAACTGGATGGTGATCGCCCCGACCGGGCAGATGGATACGCAGGCGCCGCATCCGGTGCAGGCGTGCCCGTCGACAACGACGCGGGCGACGCCGCCGGGGGCGAGCGCGAAGCGGATGGCGGACTGGTCGCAGGCGTCCTGGCAGCTGCGGCAGGTGATCCCCTGGGCCGAGAGGCAGGAAGCGCCGGCCGCCGCGACGGCGTTCCACGGATTGCCGGCGATGTCGCCGAACACCGGTGCCGGGCAGGCATCGGCGCAGGCGCCGCAGAACGTGCATTCGCCCTTCCGGAAGTCGATCTCCGGAAAGCCGCCGTCACCGGCGGCGACGATGCCTTCCGGACAGGCTTCCCCGCACTTCCCGCAGCGGATGCACAGGGAGGTGAAGCCGTTCTGGGCGGACCAGGGAGGACGGATGGCCGTCGGCGAGGGGCGTGCGCGTCCGCGCAACAGGCCCCGCCGCCGGAGATCCACGGTATCGCAGGTCATGGGGCGTCACCGATCCGCGATCAGACGGCCGGCGGTCCGGGAGGGCCCATGACCGCCTGAAACATCCAGACGATGAACCCGTAGCCGCCGACGACCGCGACCGCCAGTATCGGCCAGATCGCGAAGGCGAGCACGAGGAACATGGTGATTTCCCGACGCTTGGCCCCAGCATCCGCAGGGGCCTTGAACCTGGACGCATACGCCATGTCGTCGGATGATCCTGGGGAGGATTCTGGGCGGTTCGGACGCATGATGACTCTTCCGCATTCCGGGAGGGCACAGCCCCACAGGTGAGTTCGAATGGACTTATTTGTTGGTAGGCGGGGTTGCCTGGGAAAAAATTGACTTAGATCAAATCGTTGGTCGTTAAGGACCCGATTTACTCACCATTCGCCATTCCCGGCAAGAAAAATTTGGTCTCTTGATAAATATCAAGCGGCGCATTTATCGATGATATTATTGATTGGGTGATTATTACTGCCGGATTTCTTGATCGGTGATGTTTGGAAGCGGCTTGCAGCCGCTGTAGAGCGCGCAGTGCCAGCGGCATCGAAGCCGACTGGTGAGTTCCGGCCAATCCTCTATGCGGTCGGTATCTTAACCAGGAGCCGAAGAGTTCGACCGGCGGTCGGCAAGTGTTGGGCCGTGGCCCAACAAACACCGCCCAAACAGGTCAATGTCTTCGGCCCCTGGTATTATGCCGCACGATACACCGCCTCACCCTGCCTTCTGCGACAGGAAATCCCCCCGCGCCTTATAAACGGCGTCCACGATGAAGTCCGCCGTGGCGCTGATGCGGGCAAGCCGGCGCAGATCCTCGTGGATGATGAGCCAGAACGACCGCGTCAGCATCACCTCGTCCGGCAGGACCGGCACGAGCTGCGCTTCCGCCTTGGCGATGAAATACGGCAGGATGCACAGCCCGGCCCCGGCCACCGTCGCCTTGAGCTGGGCTATCAGGTTGGTGCTCTTCAACTGCGGATCGATCGTTCCGACGGCGTTCAGGTAGTCCAGCTCAGGCGCGTAGAGCAGGTCGTCGATGTAGCCGACGAACTTGTGCTTGGCCAGATCGCCGGGGTCGCGGATCTCGGGCGCCGTCTCCAGGTAGGTCCGCGACGCGTAGAGCTTCAGGTGATAGTCCGTCAGCTTCCGCGCCGACAGCCGGCCTTCCTGCGGCCGGGCGAGGCCGATGGCGATGTCGGCCTCGCGCTTCGACAGGCTGAAGATTCGCGGCATCGCGATCAGCTGGACCTCCAGCGCCGGGTGCTGGCGGCACAGGTCACCGATCCGGGGTGCTAAAAAGTAACTGCCGAAGCCGTCCGGCGAGCCGATCCGCACGGCGCCCGAGACCGACATGTTGGAATTCGCCAGCTCGGCATAGGCCGCCAGCGCCGTACTCTCCATGCTCTCGGCCAGCGGCAGCAGCCGCTCGCCCTGGGCCGTCAGGGTGTAGCCGGTCGGGTGCCGCTCGAACAGGCGGACATGCATGGCCTCCTCCAGCGAGACCAGCCGGCGGCTGACGGTCGCGTGGTCGGCCCCCAGCGACCGCGCCGCCGTGGTCAGTTTTCCGGTGCGGGCAACGGCCAGGAAGGACTTCAGATCGTTCCAGTTGAAATCGCCCATGATCGGTGGCTCACTTCGTCGCGACGGCGGTGCGGGCCGTCCTGCAATGCTGTTGACACTTGCGGAACATAGCGCGGAAGGACCATAGGTGTGTGTTTTTCCGCCCATCCGGTGCGCGATTAATCAGATACCTGAGCGCGAATGCGTATGGGAGAAGATGATCCGCGCAAACAAGATAAAATAGGGAGCCGCCGACTTGTCCCAGGAACTGACCGAGGATCAACGCGCGATCCGCGAAATGGCGCTCGGTTTCGCCGCCGACGCGCTGGAGCCCAAGGCCGTCGAGTGGGATGAAAAGAAGCACTTCCCCGTCGATGTCCTGCGCGAGGCGGCGGCCCTCGGCATGGCCGGCATCTATGTCGCCGAGGATGTCGGCGGCTCCGCCCTGTCCAGACTGGACGCCGTCCTGATCTTCGAGGCGCTGGCCCAGGGCTGCCCGACCGTGTCGGCCTATCTGTCGATCCACAACATGGCCGCGTCCATGATCGACCGCTTCGGCAACGAGGAGCAGCGCCAGTCCTGGCTGCCCAAGCTCTGCACGATGGAATACCTCGCCAGCTACTGCCTGACCGAAGCCGGCGCCGGGTCGGACGCGGCGGCGCTGAAGACCAGGGCTGATCTGGACGGCGACCACTACGTCGTCAACGGGGCGAAGCAATTCATCTCCGGCGCCGGCGCCTCCCATCTTTATGTGACGATGGTCCGGACCGGCGGCGACGGCCCCGGCGGCATCTCGACGCTGGTGATCCCCGCCGATTCGCCCGGCCTGTCGTTCGGCGCGAACGAGCGCAAGATGGGCTGGAACGCCCAGCCGACCCGCGCCGTGCTGTTCGACGATGTCCGGGTCCCCGTGGCAAACCGGCTCGGCAACGAGGGCGACGGCTTCAAGTTCGCGATGGCGGGGCTTGACGGCGGCCGGATCAATATCGGCGCCTGCTCCCTCGGCGGCGCGCAGGCGGCGCTGGACAAGGCCGTCCGCTACATGGGCGAGCGCAAGGCGTTCAACCGCTCGCTCGACCAGTTCCAGGCTCTCCAGTTCCGCGTCGCCGACATGGCGACCGAACTGGAAGCCGCCCGCTCGCTGCTGTACCGGGCAGCCGCCAAGCTGGACGCCAAGGCGCCGGACGCCACCGCCTTCTGCGCCATGGCGAAGCGGTTCGCCACCGACACCGGTTATGGCGTAGCCGACGCAGCCTTGCAACTCCATGGCGGCTACGGCTATCTCGCCGACTACGGGATCGAGAAGATCGTCCGGGACCTCCGCGTCCATCAGATCCTGGAAGGCACGAATGAGATCATGCGCCTGATCGTGTCCAGAACAGTATTCAGTGAAGGAAACCGCTCATGACCGATACCGCCGCCACTCTCGAAGACCTGATCGTCCGCCGCGAGGGTGCAGCCGGCCGGATCACCGTGAACCGGCCGAAGGCGCTGAACTCGCTGACGCTCGACATGGTCCATAGCTTCACCAAAGCACTCGACGGCTGGAAGAACGACGATGCGGTCAGCGTGATCGTGATCGACGGCGCCGGGACGCGCGGGCTGTGCGCCGGCGGCGATATCCGCGCCCTGCTGGACAGCGGGTCGCGCAACGACGGCATGGCCGAGACGTTCTGGCGCGACGAGTACAAGCTGAACGCCGCCATCGGCAGCTACCCGAAGCCGGTGGTCGCCTTCATGGACGGCATCGTGATGGGCGGCGGCGTCGGCATTTCGGCCCATGCATCGTGCCGCATCGTCACCGAGAAGACCATGCTGGCGATGCCGGAAGTCGGCATCGGCCTGCTGCCCGATGTCGGCGGCACTTGGCTGCTATCGCACGCTCCCGGAGAGCTTGGAACCTACCTCGCCCTGACCGGCAGCCGCATCGGCGGCGCCGACGCGATCCTCGCCGGGCTGGCCGACTACTTCGTCCAATCCGAACGGCTGCCCGAACTGGCGAAGGCGCTTGCCGAAACCGTCGATGTCGAGGCCGTCGTGAAGTCGTTCGCCGTCGATCCCGGCCCGGCCCCGCTGGCGGAAAAGGCCGCCGCCATCGACGTGATGTTCGGCCACGACACCGTCGAGCGGATACTTGAGACCGCCCGCACCTCCGGCGACGACTGGGCGGTCAAGACAGCCGCCGAGGTCGAGGCCAAGTCTCCCACCAGCCTGAAGGTCACGCTGGCAGCCTTGCGTGGCGCCAGCACCCTGGACAGCCTGGAAGACTGCCTGACGGTGGAGTTCCGCATCATCTCCCGGATGTTCGATGCGCCGGACTTCCGCGAAGGTGTCCGCGCCGCCGTGATCGACAAGGATCAGTCGCCGCGCTGGCAGCCAGCATCCCTTTCCGAAGTGTCGGAAGCCGCAGTCTCCGCCCACTTCGCCCCGCTCGGCCCCAGGGAACTGGGCCTGATCCCAGCATAAGACCGGCATAAAAAATCAAGACGAGGAACGACCATGAGCGTTGTTGGATTTATCGGGCTCGGCAATATGGGCGGGCCGATGGCGGCCAACCTTTCCAAGGCCGGCCATGAGATCAAGGGCTTCGACGTCAGCGCCGCCGCCATCGAGGCCGCCGGCAAGGCGGGCATCGCCTGTGTCGCCTCCGCCGTCGCGGTGGCTGAGGGGGCCGACGCCGTCATCACCATGCTGCCGAGCGGCCAGCATGTCCGCGACGTCTATCTCGGCGCCGACGGCCTGATCGCTTCGGCGCGTCCCGGCACGCTGTTCATCGACAGCTCGACCATCGACGTGGAAACGGCCCGACAGGTCGGCGGCGCCGCGGCGGAAGCCGGGATGGAGTTCCTCGACGCGCCGGTATCCGGCGGCGTCGGCGGCGCTGCCGCCGGCACGCTGACCTTCATGGCTGGCGGCACGGCGGAAAGCTTCGAGCGGGCCAAGCCTCTGCTGGAGAAGATGGGCGGCAAGATCGTCCATTGCGGCGATGCCGGCGCCGGACAGGCGGCGAAGATCTGCAACAACATGATCCTCGGCATCTCGATGATCGGCGTCTGCGAGGCCTTCGCCCTGGCCGAAAAGCTCGGCCTGTCGCACCAGTCGCTGTTCGACGTCGCTTCGACCTCCTCCGGCCAGTGCTGGTCGCTGAACAGCTACTGCCCGGTCCCCGGCCCGGTGCCCAACAGCCCGGCCAACCGCGACTACCAGCCCGGTTTTGCGACATCCCTGATGCTGAAGGACCTCAAGCTGTCCCAAGCCGCGTCTCAAGCCGCCGGCGCTTCGACCCCGATGGGCGGTCTGGCGGCGCAGCTCTACAGCCTGCACGCCGGTAACGGTCAGGCCGGCGCCGACTTCTCCAGCATCATCAAGCTCCTGCGCGGCACCGCCAGTTAATAAAGAGGGCTCTTTCCGATGACTTTAGTCGATACCAGCATCCAGACCGATCCCTTCGCCCTGGCGCGCGACCTCAGCGGCAAGCACTTCTACGCCGGCGAGATGCGCCCGAGCCTGTCGGGAAAGACCTTCCCCGTCATCAACCCCGCGACCGGCGAAACGATAGCCGAAGCCGCCTTCGGCGAAGCAGCCGATATCGACGCCGCCGTCCAGGCGGCCGCCACAGCCCAGAAGGCGTGGAAGAAGGTCGGCGCCCGCGACCGGGGCAAGCTGGTGGTCAAGTGCGGCCAGATCCTGGCCGAGCACGCCGACGAACTGGCCCGGCTGATCGCACTGGAGACCGGCAAGGCGCTCCGCACCGAAAGCCGGGTCGAGGCCTCCGTCCTGGCCGACGCCTTCACCTTCTTCGGCGGCCTCGGTTCCGAACTGAAGGGCGAGACCGTCCCGTTCAGCCCGACGATCATGACCATGACGGTGCGCGAGCCGATCGGCATCGTCGGCGCCATCCTGCCGTGGAACGTGCCGCTGCTGCTGATGGCGCTGAAGATCGCCCCCGCCCTGGTCGCCGGCAACGCCGTGATCGTCAAGTCGGCGGAAGAAGCGCCCCTGACCGTCCTGCGCGTCATCCAGCTCATGAACACGGTGATGCCGTCGGGGCTGGTCAACATCCTGTCCGGCTACGGGCCGGAATGCGGCGCTCCGCTGGTCTCGCACCCCAAGGTCGGCAAGGTGACCTTCACCGGCTCGGTCGAGACCGGCAAGATCGTCTACAAGGCGGCGGCGGACAAGCTGATCCCCGTCACGCTGGAACTGGGCGGCAAGAGCCCCATGATCGTCATGGCGGACGCCGACCTCGACCGCGCCGTGGCCGGAGCCATCGCCGGCATGCGCTTCACCCGCCAGGGTCAGAGCTGCACCGCCGCGTCCCGCATCTTCGTCCACGACAGCTTGCACGACGCCTTCGTGGAAAAGCTGAAGGCCAAGGTCGACGCCATGAAGATGGGCGACCCGCTGGACGAGGCGACCGATATCGGCACCATCGTCTCGCCCCAGCAGATGGACCGCGTCCAAGGCTATATCGCCATCGGCAAGAAGACCCCTGGGGCAGTCGCCCACGCCTGCTCGGCGATGCCGACCGACCCGAAGCTGGCCAAGGGCCTGTTCGTCCAGCCGCATATCTTCACCGGCCTCACCAACGACAGCCAGCTCGCCCGCGAGGAAATCTTCGGCCCGGTCTGCTGCATCATCCGCTGGACCGACTACGAGCAGGTGATCGCCGACGCCAACGACAGCGAGTACGGCCTAGCCGCCACCGTCTGGACCAACAACCTGCACAAGGCGATGGACGCCGTGAACCGGCTGGAAGCCGGCTTCGTGCAGGTCAACCAGAACCTCGTCGTCCAGCCGAACCTCAGCTACGGCGGCGTCAAGGCGTCCGGCCTGGGCAAGGAAGCGTCGCTGGAGTCGATGCTGGAGCACTTCACGCATAAGAAGACGATCATGATCAACATGGCGTAATAAGGCCCACCAGTAAATTCGTAGGTCCGTCTAACGCGAAGCGGCAGCCGACATAGACGCGCCTGCTTGTCGGCTGCCGCTTCGCTTTAG
>NZ_JCACHA010000699.1:0-11656 GCF_059503625.1 Skermanella sp. | reverse complement strand
TTGGGTAAAGGGTGAGCGTCAGGTCCGCCGGACGGACCGCCCGGCCCAGACATGGCGGACGACCATGACGGCGATCAGGAAGGCGCCCCACATGGCGGTGGCGAGATGCTGGTTGGCTCCCAGCAGGTTCAGCCCTGACGAGATCACCTGGAGGATCAGCAGCGCCAGCGCCACCGGCAGCGCCCGCCCGAACCCGCCAAACGGATCGACGCGGCCCAGGAAGCAGGCCAGCACCGTGATCAGCAGATACGCCTCGCCATGGCCGACCCGGACGGAGTTGAAGCGCGCCAGCATCAGGATGCCGGCGATGCCGCACATCAGGCCGGACAGGGTATAGACCAGCATGATCGTGCGCTTGGTATCGATGCCTGAATAGCGCGTCGCCTCGATATTGGACCCGGCCATGTAGATGGTCAGGCCCAGGCGGGTCTTGTTCAGGATCAGGTGCCACAGCGCCACGCAGGCGATCAGTATCCACAGCGGCATGGGTATGCCGGCGAACCAGCCATGCCCGAGCATGCCGACGAAGTCCGGAAAGCCGGAGATATCGCCGCCCCTGGTGGCGAACTCGCCCAGTCCCCGCAGGAAGATCATCATGCTGAGCGACACCAGGATCGGATGAGCGCCGGTATAGGCGATGGCTGCGCCCATGACCCAGCCGATCAGCGCGCCGACCGCGACGGCGGCCAGCCCGCCCAGCAGGAAGGCCGGCATCCCGGCCTCGACCCCGCCATTGGCCTGAAGCACCCAGGCCAGCACCAGCCCGCAGATATTGGCGGTGAAGGTGATCGCCAGGTTGAGCCCGCCCGACAGGATCGGGATCAGCATCGCCAGCGTCAGCAGCCCAAGTTCCGGCAACTGGAACGCCACCGACGTGAACGTCGGCACCGTCAGGAACCGGTCGGTCGCCAGACTGAAGACCAGCACGACCACCGCCAGCAGCATCAGCAGCCCGGCGATCTCGCTGCCCGTTCCCAGCGTGACGATCCGGCTGAGCCAGGGCGTCGAATGAGAGGATTTGGTCGTCATCAGCCGCGTCATGTCGCCACCGCCCTGCGCTTGTCGCGTCCCATGGCTCCGGCCAGAAGGTTGCCGACGCCGCTGCCAGACAGCGTGATCGCGACCAGGATCACGGCGCCGACGATCATCTTGAAGGCGTAGGGCGAGACGCCCAGCAGGTTCAGCCCGTTCTGCGTGATGGCGACCAGCGCCACGCCCAGGAAGGCGCCGAGCAGCGTGCCTCGTCCGCCGCCCAGCCGGGCGCCGCCCAGCACGACCGCCGCCAGCACTTCCAGCTCCCGGCCATACATCGCATTGGGCACGACTTCCTGCGCGTAGTGCGCCTGCATCAGACCGGCGATCCCCGCCATGATTCCCATCCAGCCATAGGCGAGATAGTGCATCCCGGCGATGTTGATGCCGATCCGCCGCGCGCCCTCCATGTTGTCGCCCATCGCGTAAAGCTGGCGTCCCAGCGTCGTCCGCCGGATCAGGAACCACGTCGCGAACACCACGGCCGCCATGACGGCCACCGGCAAGGTCAGCTCGGCGAAGCCGATCTCCGTGTCGAATTCGAACAGGATGATCCGGTCCAGCCACCAGTCCGGCAGGTCGTAGATCGATACGCCCTGCGTGAAGAACATCAGCGCGCCGAAGAACAGGTTGAAGGTGGCGATGGTCACGACGATGGAGATGATCCGGAACCGCCAGATCAGCGTCGCGTTGATCGCCCCCAGCGCGAAGCCGAAGAAGCCGGCCACCAGGAACCCGACCGCCCAGTTGCCGCCGCCCAAATAACCGACGGTCAGCGCCGTCAAATACTGCACGACGGAAGCCGCCACGGCGAACGAGATGTCGATGCCGCCGGCGATCAGGACCACCAGCAAGCCCGCCGCGAAGATGACGTTGACGGCGCTGATGTTGAGCAGGTCGAACAGGTTGACCAGAGTGAAGAAGGTATCGGTGGTCAGCGCCAGGAACAGGCACATCAGCGCTATCACCACCATCAGCCAGCGCTCGGTCGAGCCGATATGAGGCAGTCGAAGACTACGCATGGACTTGGCTTTCGATCCGCCCCATCGGCACGGCGCCCGGCAGATACTCGTCGATCAGCCGGCCATCGCGCATGTGCAGGATGCGGTCACAGTTGAAGTAGACTTCGGGGATTTCGTCGGAGATCAGCAGGATCGCCATGCCTTCCTCCGCCAGCTTGTGAACGATGGCGAAGATGCCCGCCCGTGCGCCGACATCGACGCCGACGGTCGGCGAGTCCAGGATCAGCACCTTCGGCTCCGTCGCCAGCCACTTGGCCAGCACGATGCGCTGCTGGTTACCGCCGGACAGCGTGTTGACCGGGTCTTCCGGCCGCCCGATCTTGACCGCCAGCCGCTTTATCCATTCGCCGACCAGCGTGGATTTCTTGCGTTCCGACAGCAGCCGCGCCGGCCCGAGCAGCCGGTCGAGCACCGGGATCACCGTGTTGTCGGCGATCGATTGCGGCTGGACCAGACCCAGCGACAGCCGGTCTTCCGACACATAGGCGATGCCGGCGTCGATCGCGTCGCGGTTGGACCGCAGCCGTAACGGCTGGCCGTTCAGCTTGATCGTTCCGGCATCGGGACGGGTCATGCCGAACAGCGACAGCGCCAACTCCGTCCTACCCGCCCCCAGCCTGCCGGTGATTCCGACGACCTCGCCCCGCCGCACGGTCAGCGAAACATCTTGGTAATCGCCGCGCCGGGTCAGCCCCTCGACCTCCAGCACGACCGGATTGGCCGTGCGGTCGGCGGCGCGGACGTCCTGGTCGAAGGTCTGGCCGGTCATCAGCTCGGTCAGCCGGGTCTGGGTCATGCCCTCGGTCGGGAAGGTCCCGACGTAGCGGCCGTCGCGCAGCACGGTGACCCGGCTGCAAACCTCCAGCACCTCCGCCAGCCGGTGGCTGACGAAGACGACGGCGATGCCGTCCGCCGACAGCCGCCGCACGATGGCCAGCAGCGCGTCGGTTTCCGACTGGCTGAGGGAGGCCGTCGGCTCGTCCATGAAAACCAGCCGCGTTTCCGCGATCAGCGCGCGGCAGATCGCGACGATCTGGCGCTGCGCTATCGACAGCTCCCGCACCGGAGTATCGAGATCGATGCCGACGCCCAGCCGCGCCAGCATTTCCGCCGCGATCCGGCGCATCGCGCCGTAATCGACCAGCCGGGGCCGTCCCCCGAGGTTGCGCTCGAAGGCGATGTTCTCGGCGACGGTCATTTCGGGGAAGAGCGCCAGATCCTGCCAGATCACCTGAATGCCGAGCGACCGCGCGATGCCCGGCGTCAGCCCTTCCATCGGCTTGCCATCGAACAGCATCTCGGCGCCCGGCTCCGGCCGGTAGACCCCGCTGATGATCTTGATCAGCGTGCTCTTGCCGCAGCCGTTCTCCCCGGCAAGGCAGAGCACCTCGCCCGGCGCCACGTCGAACGACACGGACTGCAAGGCCCTGACGCCGCCGAAGACCTTCGACACGTTTCGGAGTTCAAGAAGCATGTAATGATCCTGTGGGTCACCCTTCCCTCTCCCCCTTCTTCGGGGGAGAGGGTTCTTGTTCAAAGCCCCAGGTCGGCCAGCTTATCGACCGTGTTCTTGTTCAGCTCGACCAGCTGATCGACGATGATGTTCCGTTCCGCCATGTCCGGATGCACCACGCCCAGGCCGGGGATCTCCATCCCGTCCTTGATCTCCTGCCCCTTCGCCAGCATGTCGCCGAGCGTCACGAAGACCTTGCCGGCCTCCATCGGGTTCCACATGAAGCCGCCGGTCAGGACGTCGTCATGGACCAGCCGCTTGCCCTGCCCCGGCGAGAACGGGCCGAGCACCGCGATTTCGCCGCCCTTGCGCCGCTCGTTCACCGCGCGGGCCGCCCCGATCGGGCCTTGGCTGCCGAACGCCAGGAAGCCCTTCAGGTCCGGATGCGCCCGCATCAGGTCCAGCGCGGTCTTGCGCGATTCATCGACGTTCTCGGCAACGCCGTAGCGGTCGCCGACCAGCTGCATGTCGGGATGGTTCTTCTTGATATAGGCGATGGCGGCGTCGGCCCAGGCGTTGTGCAGCGGCACCGTCAGCGAGCCGACGAACACGGCGTACTTGCCTTTGCCGCCCAGCTTGTCGGCCAGCATCTTGCCATAGGCGTCGCCGAAGCCGTTGACCGAGGCCAGCTCGAAGTTCCAGTCGGCGTTCTTCTGCTTGGGCGATTCATGCGTGATCACCTTGATCCCGGCATCGCGGGCGCGTTGAAGCACCGGCTCCAGCACTTCGGCGTCGTTCGGCACCACGCCGATGACATCGACGCCCTGGGCGATCAGGTCTTCGACCGCGCGCACCTGAAGGGCGGGATCGGCGCTGGTCGGGCCGACCATGAAGGCATCGACGCCCAGTTCCTTGCCGCGCTGCTTGATGCCGGCTTCCATCGCGTTGAACCAGGGAATGCCGCCGATCTTGACGACCACGCCCATGCGTTCCGCCGCATCGGCGACCGTAACCGTCGAAGCGACGCCAAGCGCGAAGACGCCGGCGAGCAGAATCCGGCTGAGCCTGCTGGTCATGTTTCCTCCTCCATTTTTGTTTCCCAGCCCGCGCCGGGTGTTTCTTAACTTTGTGACGGCAACGCTAAATCCATTTAGCAAACCGGTCAAGATGCTCTATCATCTAATTCCGGCCACTAGCCGATATGGGGAGGAGCCACGAAAAAGATGGCAACGGCGAAGGGACAGCGCAGGTCCACGATCTACGACATCGCGACGGCGACGGGCACGTCGCCAGCAACCGTCAGCATGGTGCTGAACGGCACGTGGCAGCGCTACCGGATCAGCGAGGCCACGGCGACCCGCATCCTCGATGCCGCCCGGACCATCGGCTACAACGTCAACATGAAGGCGCGGGGACTGCGCCTCGCCCGCTCCGGTCTGGCCGGCATGATCATGCCGCACTACCGCAACCGCTTCTTCGCCGGTCTGTCGGAAAGCTTCGAGGCTGGCGCCCGTGCCCGTGGCTTCTGCCCGATGGTCGTCAGCACCCAGCGCAAACCGGAAACCGAACGCGAGGTGGTCGAGCGGCTGCTGTCCCATCAGGTCGAATTCCTGTTCATCGTCGGCGTCGCCAACCCCGATCCGCTGAACGAGTTGTGCAGCACCGCCAACATCCCGTGCGTCAACATCGACCTGCCCGGCGCCAACGCTCCCTCCGTCGTCACCGACAACCAGGGCGGCGCCCGCATGCTGACCGACATCCTGCTGGATAAAATCGCGGCCCCCGACCCCAGCTTCCATTTCCTGGGCGGCGTCGCCGGGGAATACGCGACGGAGGAGCGCATCGCCGGTTTCAGCCACGCATTGGCATCCCGAGGCATCGCCCTGCCGGAAACCCATATCCACCGCTGCGGCTACTGGCCACCGACCGCCCGCGAGTCCATCGAACACCTGCACGATAAGCTCGGCGGCCTGCCCGCCGGCCTCTTCATCAACTCGATCACGGCGTTCGAGGGGGCGGTGCAATTCTTCCGCGCCCTCCCGCCCCAAGCCTTCGAGGGCCGCTTCATCGGCTGCTTCGACTGGGACCCCTTCGCGGCCTTTCTGCCGTTCCCGGTCACCATGCTGCGCCAGAATGTCGAAGCCATGATCGAGCAGGGGTTCAGCTATATCGAGAACTACCGCGCCGGCGATCACCCCCTGACCAAGATCCCGCCGCAGCTAGGCCCATCGCACGTCAAGGTCCCGGCATGAGCAGTACCTATCTCGGCATCGACATCGGCACCTCGGCCGTCAAGGCCGTCCTGGTGGACGAAGCGCAGACGCTTCTCGCCTCGGCCGCCGTGCCGCTGACCACAAGCCGCCCGCATCCGCTTTGGTCGGAGCAGCACCCCGACCAGTGGTGGACCGCCACCTGCCAAGCCGTCGCCACCCTGCGCCAGAGTGCAGGCGAAGCTTTCGCCCGCACGGCCGCCATCGGCCTGTCCGGCCAGATGCATGGCGCCGTCCTGCTGAACGCGTCCGACCGCCCCCTGCGCCCCGCGATCCTGTGGAACGACGGCCGCGCCACCGCCGAGTGCGAAGCTCTCCAGGCCGCTATCCCCGGCCTCGGTCCTATCGCCGGCGTCGTCGCCATGCCGGGATTGACGGCGCCGAAGCTGCTCTGGCTGGCCCATCACGAACCGGCGCTCTTCACCCAGACCGCCCACATCCTGCTGCCCAAGGACTATGTCCGCCTGAAGCTGACCGGCGACCATGTCACCGACCCGACCGACGCCGCCGGTACGCTGCTTCTCGACGAAGCGCGCCGCGACTGGTCGCCCGAACTGCTGAACGCCTGCGGCCTCACCCATGAGCAGATGCCCCGGATAGCGGACGGAACCGCCCCGGCGTCCCGCCTGCTCCCCGCCATCGCCGCCGAATGGGGCCTGCCCCCCGGCACGATCGTTGCGGGAGGAGCCGGAGACGCCGCGGCCGGCGCCGTCGGCATCGGCGCGATCCACGGCGGCGACGCCTTCATCTCGCTCGGGACCTCGGCGCAGATCTTCGTCACGACCGACAGCTACCGGCCTTATCCCGAAACGCTGATCCATAGCTTCGCCCATACCCTTCCCCGGACATGGTTCCAGATGGCGGCGCTGCTGAACGGCGCCAGCGTGGTCGAATGGGCGGCGCGCCTGACCGGCCAGCCGGATATCCCGGACCTTCTCGCCCGCACCGAAGCCGCCTTCACCGCCCCGCAGCGACTGCTGTTCCTGCCCTATCTGGCCGGAGAGCGCACCCCCCACGACGACCCGCATGCGCGCGGCGTCCTGTTCGGCCTGACGCCGGAAACCAGCCCCACCGCCGTCATGCAGTCGGTGCTGGAGGGCGTCGCCTATTCCCTGCTCGAAGCCCATGACTGCCTGACCGCAGCCGGAACGCCGGTCACCCACGCCGCCATCATCGGCGGCGGCGCCCGCAGCCTGTTCTGGACCCACATCATCGCCAGCACGCTCGGCATTCCGATTACCCGCTACACCGGCAGTGAGAGCGGTCCTGCCTTCGGAGCCGCCCGCCTCGCCCGCATAGCCGCAACAGGAGAAGCCATCGACGCCGTCTGCACCAAGCCGCCAACCCTGGACGTAACGGAACCCGACCGGCGCCTTCACGAAGCCTACCGCGAAAACTCGGTCCGCTTCCGGCGTCTCTACCGGGCACTGAGGGAGGAATTCAGAGCGTGAACGATAACAGCAACACGCCACCCGACAGCATGAATACAGTCGCCGTCTTCGACATCGGCAAGACCAACGTCAAACTCAACGTCGTCACGGCACGGGGGGAGGTACTGGAAACCCTTTCCACCCCCAACCCGTCGCTCGACGGTCCACCCTACCGCCACCACGACTTGTGCCACCTGGAAGACTGGCTGCTGACCAGCCTTGCCACTCTGGCGAGCCGCCATCCACTGACGACCGTCGTCGCCTGCGGCCACGGGTCCGGCTGCGTTCTAGTGGACGACGACGGCCCCGCCGCCCCGATGATCGACTACGAACAGCCGCTCCCTGCGTCGGTCGAGCGCGCCTATGCCGACGCCGCCGGCCCCTACCTCGAGCGCGGCAGCCCGATCATGCTGGGAGCCACCCACATCGCCCGCCAGATGCTGTGGATCGAGCAGGAACACCCGGCAGCCTTCGCCAAGACCCGCCACGTCCTGGGGGTGCCGCAATACTGGGCATGGCGCCTCAGCGGCGTCGCCGCGTCCGAAGTGACGATCCTCGGCGCGCAGTCGCATATCTGGAACGCGCCCGACCGCCGCCCGGCGTCCATCGTTGCGGCAAGGGACTGGCAACGCCTGATACCGCCTTTCGCCCCGGCCTGGAAGGCGCTTGGCCCGATCCGCCCCGAACTTGCCCGCCGCCATAACCTGCCCCCGGCCCTGCAAGTCCTCTGCGGCATCCACGACAGCAGCGCCAATTTCTACCGCTATCAGGCCGCCGGCCTTTCCGACATGACCGTCGTTTCGACCGGAACCTGGATCGTCGGCCTCAGCGACAGCTTCGACCCCGCAGCCCTGTCCGAAGCGCGCGGCATGACCTGCAACGCCGACGTCCACGGCCGTCCGCTGGCGGGTGCGCTGACCATGGGCGGCCGCGAGTTCTCGAAAGTCGCAGGCGAGTCCCCCAGCACTACCCGCGCCGACCCCGCCACGGTCGCCCGCCTGATCGACCGGGGCACGATGGCCCTGCCCTCCTTCGGCAACGAGGACGGGTTGTTCCCCGGCAGCAAGGCCCGGGGCCGGATCATCGGCCCTCCCCCCGAAACGCCGGAAGAACGCCGAGCGCTCGCCGTCCTCTACACCGCCCTGCTGACGTCGGTCTGCCTGGACGCACTGCGCAGCGAGAAGCTGGTGATCCTGGACGGCAGCTTCGTCCGCGACCCGCTCTACGCGGCGCTGGTGGCGGCCTTCCGCCCCGGCAGCCCGACCCTGTTCAACCTCAACAGCCAGGGCACGGCGGCCGGCTCCGCCCTGCTCGCCTCCCACGAGACACGGACCGCTCCCGTCCCAATCCCGCTGGAGACGCCCCCGGCGCTGAACCTCACCGGCCTCACGGCCTACCGGGGCCGATGGCTCGATCTCGCCCAACAGACCAAGACGCTATAACCGGAGACCAGGGAACAATGGAAACGACCAATCAAGACCTCCGCCGCGAGATGGTGGAGACCTGCCGCCAAATGAACGCGACCGGCATCAACCAGGGGACCGCCGGCAACCTGTCCGTCCGCACGGAAGACGGCTTCCTGATCACGCCGTCGTCGCTGCCCTACGACCGCATGCAGCCCGAAGACTTGGTGGAAATGGCGTTCGACGGAACCTATACGGGCCGCCGCCCGTCGTCGGAATGGCGTTTTCACCGCGACATCCTGCGCCAGCGCACCGATATCGACGTCGTCCTGCACTGCCACTCGATCTTTGCGACGACGCTTGCCTGCCACCACAAGACCATCCCCAGCTTCCATTACATGACCGGAGTGGCCGGCGGCACGACGATCCGTTGCGCCAAATACGCGACCTTCGGCACCCAGCAGCTATCGGACTATGCGCTGGAAGCCCTGGAAGACCGCTTCGCCTGCCTGCTCGGCCAGCACGGCCAGATCTCGCTCGGCAAAACGCTGGAAAGCGCCCTCTGGCTGGCGAACGAGGTCGAAACCCTGTCGCGCATGTACGTCCACGCCCTCACGCTGGGCGAACCGCCGGTCCTGCCCGACGACGAAATGGCCCGCGTGCTCGAACAGATGCGCCGCATGAGCTACGGCCAAGCGCCCGACCTCGACGGCATCAACGACATCGCACGGCCCCGGCAAGCCGCCGGCTGACTTTGCCTGTCTTCCCCTCCTTCTTTTTCGTCATACCCGGACTTGATCCGGGTACCTCCTTTCAGGAGCTTCGCTGATGACATCTGGACTTCAGCTTGAAGTCCTCACGTAAGCCTTCGCCGGGAGGTACCCGGATCAAGTCCGGGCATGACGGAAAGGGCGGGCGGGGGCGGCCTTTAACGGAGGTTCACCCTCTCATCCCCTCCGCCGTCATGGTCATCCGGGCGATCTGCTCCGGCTTCAAATCCTGCTGGATCATCGAAGCGACCAGCGTGTCCTCGCGGTCTACCTGCCGCTCGAACAGCGGCTTCAGCCGGTGAAAATCGGCGAACCAATGATCGTTCTCGTTCGACTTGTCGGCGGCTCGCGCCGCCAGGCCGGCAATCATCCCACGCAATTCGTCCTGCCCCTGACGGATCTGCTCAAGTGGTTCCGCCCGATGCGCGACCTCCGCCAGGACCGGAAAGACGGCCTCGTCCATCATATCGGCATGCGCGGTCCACAGCTTGTTGAAGCGGTCGAACAAATCGGCACGCTCGGCATAACCCTCGAACACCGAGTTGCCGGCCAGGGCGAACAGGTCCCGGCCCGCCTTGTGGTCCGATAGAATTGTGTCAAGGATCATGACTGAGACTCCTCCACGGGTTGACGCTCCGGTCCGGTAAACCGGCCATCCTGATACGGGTTCCGCCTATTACCGGCACAACCGCCAACTAATTGCACGCATCGGGAACCACTTCGGAGTTTTTCGGTTGTCGCACCAGAAACCCAAACAGGAGTCATCCACCATGACCGTTTCTTCAGACGCAACACGCGATCTCTTCGTCACCGGCCTGCGCAATGCGCATGCCCTGGAGATGCAGGCGTTGCAGATCATGAACCGTCAGGTCGAGCGCCTGGAAAACTATCCGGAAGTCGAGCAGGCGCTCCGCAAGCACATCCAGGAAACCGAGGGGCAGCGCCAGCGGATCGACGAGATCCTGAACCAGCTTGCCGAAAGCCCGTCCACGATCAAGGAAGCCGCGATGGGCTTCATGGGCAACATGGCGGCCATCGCCCATGCCCCGGCGGATGACGAGATCATCAAGAACATGCTGGCGAACCACGGTTTCGAGAACTACGAGATCGCCGCCTACAAGTCGCTCCTGATCATGGCCGAAGCCTCCAGCTTCACCAACGTCACCGGCCTTCAGCAGTCGCTCCGCGAAGAGCAGGCAATGGCGCAGACCGTCGCCGACATGATCGAGCCGGTCACCCGCAAGTACATCCAGCTCAGCGTGCAGGATACCAAGGCCAAGATGTAATCGACGGCTTTCAAGGCCGCGGCGCCCGTCCCTTGACCGGGCGCCCCCGACCCCCCTGGATGGGCCGATAGCCCGTCCAGGGGTTTTTCGTTTCCGCTTTGTCCGAATATCGCCCGGAACCATGGTGAGACGGTCCTGTTAGTCCGCGCATGCTGCATTGCAGCAAGTTTGCCGGCTACGCAGCCATTATCTTTGGACAACATTGGAAATGAAGGACCTCGCGATGCCTTCTCACCCCGACTACCCCGTGGTCGTGATCACCGGCGCCTCCAGCGGCATCGGCCGCGCGACGGCACACGCCTTCGCCAAGCAGGGAGCCTCCGTAGTCCTGGCCGCCCGTCGGCTGGACATGCTGCGCGACGTGGAGCGGGAATGTCTGGAACTCGGCGGCGACGCGCTGGCCGTACAGACCGACACGACGCAGGAGGATCAGGTCGAGAACCTCGCCGCCCAGGCGCTCAGGCACTTCGGCCGGATCGACGTCTGGTTCAACAACGCCGGCGTCGGCGTCTTCGGACGTTTCGAGGACATCCCGTCCGACGTGTGGCGCCGGGTGATCGAGACCAACCTGTTCGGCTACGTCTACGGTGCCAAGGCCGCGATGCGCCAGTTCCGCGCGCAGGGCTATGGCGTGATCATCAACAACGCCTCGATCGTCGGGCGTCTGGCCAAGCCCGATTCCACCGCCTATGCCACCAGCAAATTCGCCGTCCGGGGCTTCTCCGAAGCCTTGCGGCAGGAGGTGCTGGACCAGCATGAGATCCACATCTGCACGATCCTGCCTTCGGTCATCGACACGCCGTTCTTCCACCATGCGGCTAACTTCAGCCACCACCGCGTCCGCGCCGCACCGCCGGTCTACACGCCGGAAAAGGTGGCGCGCACCGTCGTCAGCCTTGCCGGGAACCCGCGCGCCGAGGTCGTCATCGGCGGTGTCGGCAAGGTCGCGGCCATCCAGAAGCGGCTGATGCCGTCGCTGATGACCCGGAT
>NZ_JCACHA010000698.1:0-11676 GCF_059503625.1 Skermanella sp. | reverse complement strand
TGTTATATGGCAAACCTCGGAAAATTTTTGTGTGCGGCGCGATCGAAAAATTGCCGGCCCAAAGCGCCTGCGGAGTGGAGTGATGGCCGAAGGTCAATCAGCGGATCCTTTCGAGGCCTTCGTCACTGCGATGGATGACATTTTCATCGCTACGCTGGCCTCCAGCTATCTCGACAAGTCACCCATGTGCCTTGCGTATTTCGGGCATGACCGGCTCATAGGGTTCGCCAACTCCAACTTTGCCAGGACCTTCGGCTTCGATCCCGCTTCGGATATGCCATCGACCCTTGCGGCCATCCTGGGTCAGGAGCCCGGCGGAAGGATAGACGCGCTGGAAGCCGGCGCGATGGCCGGGCAGACCGTGTCGTTCAGCCTCGCGGTCTCGCCTCCGGCGACAGGACCCGCGGAAGTCTCCGGCTTCCTGATCCCGCATGCCGATCGCGCGGGGACGGTGGTCGGGTACATGGCCTCGATCGAGGACGTTACCGATCGTCAGCAAGCGCTCGACATCCTGCTGCGCCGGGAAAAGTTCGTCACGTCGCTGCTGGATGCGGCAGTCGACGGCATTCTGACGATCGACTCCCGCGGCGTCATCCAATCGGTCAACCGCGCCTGCTGCCAAATGTTCGGCTTCGACGAAATCGAGCTGGTCGGCGCTCCCATCGCCATGCTGATGCCGGCTCCGCACCAGCACCGCCACGCCGGCTATGTCGACAACTACATGTCGTCGGGGCGGGCCAAGATCATCGGCACGGGCCGCGAGGTGCTTGCCAAGCGCAAGGACGGCTCGGTCGTTCCGATCCATCTCAGCGTAGGGGAAATGAGGTTCGGCGACGAGGTAACCTTCATCGGCATCGCCCGGGACGTGTCCGACCGGCATGCGGCGGAAGAACGTGCCCGCTTCCTGACCAATCACGACCCGCTTACGGGTCTGCTGACCCGCCGCGCATTTCTGGAGCAATGCGACCGTGAAATGGCGGTCAGGCTGCCGTGCGGCGACATGACTCATGTCGTCTTCAGCTTCGACGTCGATCAGTTCCGCGAGATCAACGAGGGACTGGGCTACCATATCGGCGACGGCGTATTGAAGGCCATCGTCGCCCGCTTTGCGGAGGTCCTGCCGCGCGACAGCGTCCTGTGCCGCGTCGGCGCGGACGAGTTCGCGGCACTCGCCCGCTTTCCCAGCCGCATCGCGGCGGAAGATATCGCGGATCAGGTCCACGCCCGGCTGCTCAGTCCGATCTATGTGGACCGGCAGCTCGTGCTGGTCCGCATGAGCATAGGGGCCGCCGTCTACGATCCCAGCATCAAGCGTGTCGAGGAATTGCTGACCAAGGCGGAGCTGGCGCTCCAGACCGTGCAGCACCAGGGCGGCAACGGCGTCTGCTTCTACACGCCGGAAATGGCGCTGGCAGCGAGCCGCCGGACGCTGCTGACGATGCATCTGGCCCATGCAGTCCAGCGCAACGAGCTCAACGTGGTCTTCCAGCCGATCATAGAGGCCAAGAGCGGACGAGTCGCCGGAGCCGAAGCGCTGCTGCGCTGGTCGCACACCAACCTGGGTGCGGTCTCTCCGGCCGAGTTCATTCCGATCGCAGAGGACAGCGGCCTGATCGTTTCCATCACCGACTGGGTGCTGGAGGCCGTCGCAGACCAAGTCGACCGCTGGCATGGCGAGGGCGTCCAGTGCGGACGGGTATTCATGAATGTTTCCGGCCAGCAGTTCCTGCGCGGCAGGCTGACCACTCGCCTTGCGGAGCTGATGAAGGAAAAACCCCATCTGGCCGGGCTGATCGGCATCGAGATCACCGAGCAGGCGGCCGTCAGGGATTTGAAGGCCACTGTCCAGGCGATATCCGAACTGGCTTCCATCAGCGTCGAAACGGCGATCGACGACTTCGGCACCGGCTATTCGTCGCTCAGCTACGTCCAGCAGCTTCCCATCACCAAGCTCAAGATCGACCGCATGTTCGTCGACGGCGTACCTCACAACCGCAAGAATTCCGCGCTGGTCCGCGCCGTCGTGGGCATGGCCCACGGCCTGGGGCTGACTGTCGTCGCGGAAGGCGTCGAAACATTGGCGCAACGGGACTTCCTGACCGATGTCGGGTGCGACCTGTTGCAGGGATACCTGTTCTCGCAGCCGGTGCCACCCAAGACGCTGGTGCTCCTGATCGGCGATCAGCCGGATAGCTGGAGGTCCGGTACCCGGATCGGATCGATGGTCCCGGCGGAGTGAAGGGGCGCGACCAATTGGTAGCACAAGCGCCGGAAGCTAAATTCCAGTGGCGATTTTTGTTCGTGTGACCGAAAGTGGTAACTCACTCATTCGTCGGTCTCCCGATACATGCTGGCCCGCTGTCCGCCCAACGACCTTGATACATTTCTGGAGACGATCGGAACGCCTGTTTTCGTGGCCGGTTCTCCGACCGGAGGCTCGACACCCGTGCTTTCGGCCAATAGACGGCTTTCGGCGGCTCTCGGCGGCTTGCCGCTCCCGGATCTCGCGGCCGGGCTGGAACCGGATCTCGAACTGTGCCGGTCAGGGACCGTTCCGGTCGAAACGGACCATGTCGTGCTACTCGCCAAGGGGGCCGAACGGTGGCATCTGGTGCTGGCGCCGGTCGTCCTCGACGGTGCCGTCGTGCGGATCCTGGTCACCGTGGCGGACCGCCGACCGGCATGCTCGCCAAACGATGTCCATCCGGAAACCTGCATCAGCGCCATCGTCGAGGATCAGGCTGGCCTGATCTGCCGGTACGATCGGGACACCAGGCTCACTTTCGTCAACGGCGCCTATGCGCGCCGGTTCGGCATCGAGCCGGCCAAGGTGCTGGGCAGGCGTATCGCTGACCTTATGTCGCCCGACGAATTCACCCCGGTCAAGGAGGCGCTGGCATCCCTGACCCAGGAGCATCCGCTGGGCATCACGGAACGGTTTGCGCATTTGCCGGACGGCAACCGGATATGGTTGCGGTGGAGCGATAGGGCCTTCTTCGGCCCGGACGGCGCCGTGGTCGAATACCAGTCGGTCGGAATCGAAATCACCGATCACAAAGAGTTGGAGAGGCAGCTTCAGGAAAGCCGCGATCGATTCCGGCTGGCGGTCGAAGGCACCCGCGATGGGCTGTGGGATTGGAACCTGAGGACCGATGATCTCTGGCTGTCGCCGCGCCTCAAGGAGATGCTGGGCTATTCCGACGAGGAACTGCCCAACGATCTTGCCGCCCTGCGCCAGATCCTGATGCCCGAAGATCAGGAGACTGCGCAGGAACAGCTTCACCGTCACTGGCAGGACGGCCGCCCGTACGAACAGACGGTCCGCTACAGGCACCGGGACGGATCGATCCGGCACATCCTGGCACGGGGCGCCACCGTGTACGACGAGGAGCACCGGCCGCTCCGGATGGTGGGCGCTCATACGGATGTCACCGCGCTGGTGGAGACGGGCAACCTTCTTCGTGTCGCCAAGGATCAGGCCGAACTGGCCAGCCGCGCGAAGTCAGAGTTCCTGGCCATGATGAGCCACGAACTGAGGACGCCGCTGAACGCCATCATCGGCTTCGCCGAGATCCTCCGGGACGAGCTTTTCGGTCCCCTGGGGAACGACAGGTACCAGGGCTACGTGCAGGACATCGTCGGCAGCGGCCGGCACCTGCTCACCCTGATCAGCGATATCCTGGACCTGTCTCGTGCCGATGCCGGCCAATTGACCCTACGGGAGATGTCGCTCGACCTGACGGCCGTCGCGCGCAGCCAGCTTGCCCTGGTGGAAGCGCTGGCGACTTCCGGAGGCGTCAAGCTGGAATGCGCGGCACCCCGGCCGGGTCCCGTGATCTGCGGCGATGAAACCCGCATTCGGCAGATCGTCCTGAACCTCCTGTCCAATTCGGTCAAGTTCACCCAAACGTGCGGAGTCGTCCGGCTGGACATCCGCGAAGAGCCCGACGGCTCCATAGCGCTGTCGGTCACGGATACCGGTATCGGCATGAACCCGGAGGATGTTCCCAGGGCGCTGGAACCGTTCAGCCAGCTTGACGGTGCGCTCAACCGCAGGCACGAGGATACGGGCCTCGGGCTGGCAATCGTCAAGCGGCTGGTCGAGCTGCACGATGGGGAACTGATGGTCGAAACGGCGCCTAACGAGGGCACCGTCATCACGGTCATCTTTCCACCCAACCGCAACATCGGCCATAGTAGCGTGCAGCCTCGCCGGAAGCCGGCTGCCGAGCCGGTTCCGCTGGTGGCCTACGGTGGTGCGTACGGGCGCTTCGAACTGCTGGACACCCTGCTTCAGGCCGTCCCCATGGCGGTTGCCGTCGTTAGCGACGACGGTATCTGCATCAGGGCCAACCATACCCTGTGCCGCCTTTCCGGCTACGACATGGTGGAGCTTCTTGGCCGGCCGATCGGGACACTGCTGGAGGAGGAAAGCCGCACCGATGCGCAGCCCATCCGGCAGTCCCAGCGTACGCGACCGGAAAAGACGCGTCCCGACGGCCGCAAGCGCCGGCGGGAGAGCCAGCTGATAACGCGGTTCGGCCGGTCCCGTACCGTCGACGTCATCCGGGAACCGTTCAACGGTCTCGATGGCCACACCTACGCCCTGCTGCTGATCACCGATATCAGCGAACGGCGGCGGGCCGCCCGGGCACTGCGCGAAAGCGAAGAGCGGTTCCGGCTTGCCGCCGCCGCGGCCCGTTGCGGCATCTGGGACGCCGACCTGTCGAACGGCGACCATTGGCTTTCGGCCTCCTACTTCCACATCCTGGGGCATGACGAGGACGCTCTGGCGGCCAGCGACGCAGCATGGCGGGAGCGGATACATCCCGACGATCAGCCTGCTGCCGATTCCGCCATGGCGGATCACCTGGCGGGCCGCACGCCGCTGTTCGAAGCGACCTACCGGATGCGCCACAAATCGGGGCGGTGGATCTGGATCGCGGCGCGCGGCGCCGCTTCGTTCGGGCAGAACGGCAAGCCGAGGCGCTTCGTCGGCACCCTGACCGACATTTCGGACGAGATCGAGGCGCGGCAGGCTCTGGCGGAACGCGAGGCGCAACTGCGCACCATCCTGGCGGTGGCTCCGACCGCCATCGTGACCTTGGACGAGTCTGCCCGGATCGAGCAGTTCAATCCCTGCGCCGAACGCATGTTCGGCTGGCGGGCGGAAGAGGTAAGGGGGCTGGATGCCGGCCTGCTGCTGACCGACGAGGTCGTATCCGGGGCAGCGGCGCTCAGCCTGCTCCAGCCCGATCCCGTCAACCCGTCCAGGATGGCCGAGATCGCCGGGCGGCGGCGCGACGGTTCCGCCTTCCCCCTGCGGATCGCGATGGCGTCGTTCGGAACGGCCGCCGGCCCGCGCTATGTCGGCATAGCCACCGATATATCGTCGACGCGTGCGGTGGAGGCGCAGCTCAGGGCGGCTCTGCGGCAGTTGGACCGGCAGTTCGGCGAGTTCGTCAAAGTGTCCAACCGGCTGGACCTGATCCGGAGTGAAGCCGATCTGGCGCTGCTGACCGCAGAACAGTCCAACAAGGCCAAGTCCGAGTTCCTGGCGCGCATGAGCCACGAACTCCGGACGCCGCTGAACGCGGTGATCGGCTTCGCCGAGATCATGCGGGGTGAGTATTATGGACCGCTCGGATCGGAAAAATACCTCGAATATGCCGGTGACATCGACCAGTGCGGGCGTCACCTGCTGTCGCTGATCAATGATATCCTGGATATCTCCCGGATCGAAGCGGGCCGCCATGTCATGGAGGAAGAGCAGGTCGATCTCACCGTCACCGTGGACGCGTCCGTCCGCCTGTTGCGCGAGCGCGCGGCGGGGAAGGGCGTCGTGATCGCCGTACGGGCCAATCCGGTGCCGGTCGTCATGGGCGATCCCCGGACTCTGAAGCAGGTCGTTGTCAACCTGCTGACCAATGCCGTCAAGTTCACGCCTCCCGGCGGCGTGGTCGAGATCGGCACCATGACCGATGCATCCGGCGGCGTTTGCGTCGTCGTCAAGGATACCGGCATCGGCATTCCGGAGGGAGAGATCCCGCGTGTGCTGGAGGCTTTCGGACGCGCCAGCAATGTCCATAAGACAGGCGAGGAAGGGACCGGCCTTGGCCTCGTGATCGTCGGTTCGTTCCTCCGCCTGCACGGCGCCACCCTGGATATCGACAGCGCGGTCGGCATAGGCACTACCGTCACCGTTCGTTTGCCGATCGAGCGCGTGCTCGGCACTCAACGCCAACTTCAACCCTGGGATATCGTAGATGACCGGTAAGGTGCCGGACAACTGGGTGAAGCTGGACCAGACCCAGCTAAGTGCGGTGATCGCGCGTCACGCATGGTTCAAGCGCGGGTCCAAGCAGGGCACGCGTGCCAATCTGGCTTTCCACGACCTGTCCGGCCTGAGCTTTGCCGGCGGCGACTTGTCCGGCGCCGATATGACCGGAGCGCTGCTCAAGGGGATCGACGCACGCGGAGCCGACTTCAGCGATGCCATACTCTATGGCGCCGATCTGAGGCTGGCGCAGTTGCAGCAGATCGACCTGAGCCGGGCCGATATGCGGGGCTGCTGCCTTCGCGGCGCCGACCTTACCTCCGCCGTGCTGGAACTGGCGAATATCCGGGAAGGGTCGCTTGCCCGCGTCGGCGACGAGAACAGGATATCCTTCGAGCTGGCTCCGGCGGAACTCGTCGGCGCCAGCTTGAAGGGGGCCGACCTGACACGGGCGCGCATCGCCGGGACGCTTGCCATGCAGGTGGACATGACCGATGCGATCTTGACCGGGGCCAAGCTGTCCCGCGTCGATTTCCGGAAGGCCAACATGACCGGCGTCGTTCTTGAAGGGGCGGACCTCAGCGATGTCGACTTTTCCGGCGCCACGCTGCACGGCGCCGTGCTGCGGGGCGCCAGCTGGAGGAATGCCCAGCTGACGGGAGCCGACCTGATGGGCGCCGTCGTCGATGGCGAGATACTGTCGGTTGCCGGCGATGCGAGAAACCTGCCGCAGCCGGCGGCCAGTATCGTGGTGGCGGACATGGTGCAGGCTCACGAACTCTGGATAGGCACCAAAGGAGGGGACGGCAAGCGGTTCGAGGTTGCCGGACTCGATCTCAGCGGGCTCGATCTTCCGGGCGTCGATCTGGGTGGCGCCATCCTGACAAACTGCGTGCTGGCAGGCGCCAAACTGGCCGGTGCCGTCCTCACGGTGGTCGATCTGACCATGTCCGACCTGCGAGGCGCCGATCTTAGGAACTGCGATCTGCGGGCCGCCACGTTGCGCCGCGCATTTCTCGCCGATGCGGACATGTCTGGCGCCATCTTCGATTCCGTGCGCCTGAACGAGAGAGCTGGGAACCGGCTGCTCTCGGCAAATCTGGAGCGGGCTCGCTTCTGGGGAGCGTCTCTGGCCGGGGCGTCGCTGCGGCGTGCCCGGATGATAGGGACGGAACTGCATCGCGCCGATCTGACCGACGCCGATCTTCGGGACGCCGACCTGCGGCAGGCTATCCTGACGGGGGCCAAGATGGACCGCGTCAACCTTGAGGGCGCCGATCTGGCCGGCGTCAGGGGCTTCGAGGCGCCGCCTGTCTGAGCGGCCGGCGCATCTCCGGAAGACCTCGCCGCCGTCAGGCCGCGTGGGCATGGCTCGGCGCGGACTGCCGCAGGGGCAGTTGCGACTTCAGGATCATGCGGACTGCGTCCGCACCATGACGGGCATGTTCGGAGGTGCCTGTGATGACAGCGGCGATGATGGCGCCGTCCACCAGAATGCCGATCGATTCGGTCACCGCTTCCGGGTCTGATACGCCAGCCTGGTCGGCTAGCGACCGGATGACCGCAAGGACTTTTCTTTTATGGGCCATGGCAAGCGAGCGGATGCGCGGATCTTCCTTGTTGTGTTCGGCGACCGTATTGATGAAAGCGCAGCCATAGAAGCCGTCCTGCTGAAACCAGTTCTCCAGCACCTCGAAGATGCCGACCAGCTTTTCCGCCGGCGACCCTGCAAGCTGGTCCACGGCCGTCTGGAACCACGACCGCCACGCTTCGCCTTCCCGCTCCAGCACCGCGAAGACCAAGCCTTCCTTGGAGCCGAACTGGTTGTACAGCGTCATCTTGGCGACCCCCGCTTCGGCAAGGATCCTGTCGATCCCCGTGGCGTTGATCCCATGAAGACAAAACAGGCGCGTGGCAGTGTTGAGAAGCCGGTCGCCGGGTTTGGGCGTGAGCTGCTTTTTTTCCATCAGACTGCTTCTCCCTAGTTGGGCGCCGGTGCCAAGACGACAGCCGCTGGATGCGCCGGGGTGACATGCGATTGTCGTCCCCGGTCACCGTCGCGGCTCTAAACCACAAAAATACCAGGGTTATTTCTATTATTACCAGTATTCACCCTTCAAAGCAGTCCCTTGGAGTGCCGCAGCGGCAAAATGTCCCGTCCTTTTCTCTTCCCCGCCGTCTCGCACACTTCGACACTCTTGATCAAAAGGCATTCGCCGCCATCTCAAGGGCTGCTGAAATCAAGGTCCGCGAAAAAGCCGCGCCCGTCCGCCAAATCAAGGGAGAACATGCATGATAATCACGACGACCGATCAGGTGGAAGGCCGCCGCGTCATCGACTACCTCGGTGTCGTGACCGGGGAGGCGATCATCGGCGTCAACGTTTTCCGCGACTTCTTCGCCGGCATCCGCGACATCGTCGGCGGCCGTTCGGGAGGCTACCAGAACGCGCTCAAGGACGCCCGCGAGCATGCGATGGCCGACATGCAGGATGCCGCGAAGCGTCTTGGGGCCGATGCCGTGGTCGGCATCGACCTGGACTACGAGGTGCTCGGCAAGGAGAACGGCATGCTGATGGTCAGCATCAATGGCACGGCAGTGCGCTTGGGCTGATCAGCATCTCCTCGATCAGCGCATCGGCCTTTTCCAGCGGCAGCGGCTTGGCGAAAAGATAGCCTTGGGCGAACTCGCAGTTGAGACGGCTCAACGCTACCGCGGCCCCTTCGTCCTCCACGCCCTCGGCATACAGGTCCAGGTCCAGCGCCTTGCCGAGGGCCACGACCGTCCTGACGATCGCGGCGCTGTCGCCATCGAAAAGCATGGGCCGGATGAAGGACTGATCGATCTTCAACCCGTCGATCGGGAACCGGTGCAGGCGGCTCATGGACGAGTAGCCGGTACCGAAATCGTCGATGAGGATCTGAAATCCCCGTTCGCGCAGCCCCCGTAGCCGGTGCGACATCAGGTCGTCGTCGCCGGCGAGCGCAGTTTCCGTCACCTCCAGCTTCATCCTCCGGACATCGACCCCGCTGTGGATCATGGCATGGTCGATCAGCGCCCAGGCGTCGGGATGGGCCAACTGGGCGGGTGCTATGTTGATGCTCAGCGTCAGCGGGGTTCCCGGCCCAAGCCGGTCCTGCCAGATCCTCATCTGGCGGCAGGCGGCATGGGTGACCCAGTCGCCCAGATCGGTGATCAGTCCGCTTTCCTCCGCGATGGGGATGAAAGTGGCCGGCGGGATCAATCCGCGTTGCGCATGGTTCCAGCGGATCAGGGCTTCGAACCCCGTCAGCCGGCGGTCCGGCAGCGACACGACCGGCTGGTAGAACAGAAGGAATTCGTCGCGCTCGATCGCCCGGCGCATGTCGCTCTGGAGCCTCAGCATCAGCAGCGGCTCGGACTTCATTTCGGGCGTGAACGCAAGACACCGGCTGCGGCCCTGGGCCTTGGCCTGATGCAACGCGGTACCGGCATGGCGGAGCAGATCGTCCGGCGACCCGCTCGACCCCTGGTGGAAGGCCAACCCGATGCTGGCGGTCGGGAAGATCTCATCCTGGTCGGGGACGGGATCGTAGGGTACCGAGAAGGCGGCACCGAGTCGCTCGGCGAAAGCCAGCGCCGCGCCGCGGTCCGCCAGTACGACGAACTCGTCGCTGGCGAGCCGGGCAAGAGTATCGCCCGGTCTGAGGCATGCCGTAAGCCGGCGGGCCATTTCGACCAGCAGCCGGTCGCCGATCGAATGACCGAGGCTGTCGTTGATCAGCTTCATCCCGTCGTAATCGATCAGGATCACGGTGGTCGAGCCGCTCCCAGCCAGCCGGATCCGGGCGAGGGACTGGGCGAGCCGGTCTATGAAAAGCGCACGGTTGGGCAGGTTGGTCAGACCGTCATGCAGGGATACATGGGCCAGCCTGTCTTCGGCCCGCCGGCGCAGGGTCACGTCCTCGACCGATCCTTCCAGCCGCAGCACCTGCATGTCCGGACCCCGGATGGTGCGCATGCTGAAGCTGCCCCAGATCGGAGGTCCCTCGCGGCGGAACAGCGATGCCTCGAAGCCGACGACGCGGTCCTGCGTCGCCACCAGTTGCATCAGTTCCGAGCGGCGGCACGCGTCGACGAACAGCGGGGCGCCCACGGGCGCACGGGCTTCCATGAAACCCGCCGCGTCGTCGAATCCAAGCATCCGGGCCATGGCGGGGTTGACGTCGGTGAACCGGCCGTCCGGGGACATCTGGAACAGCCCTTCGATCGCGTTCTCGAAGATGCCGCGATATCGTTCCTCCGCCCGGCGCAGTGCTGCCTCCGTCCGGTTGCGATCCTCCGCCGCCAGCGCCAAGGCGACGAAATCACCCAAGGATGCCGTGAATACCTGTTCGTCGCGCGGCCAGCCGCGAGGGAGTCCGACATGCTCGACGCACAGCACGCCCACGGTCCGGCCGCCGAACAGGATCGGCGCGTCGAGCATCGACGCTATCCCCAGGGGGATCAGATAATCGTCCGCGAACTCCGATGTGCGGTGATCCGCTTGCGCGTCGGCGGCCGCGATTACCCGGTCCTCCAGAATCGCTTTGAAATACCGGGGAAAGTCGGTCGCCTTCAGGACAAGGTCTTCAGCCCTGCGCTTTTCTGGTCCATCGATGATGTCGGCGCAGGTCAGCGACTGCCCGTGCTCGTCCAGGAACCAGATGCTTGATCGCGCCACGTCCAGCGTCGCGATGGCCACCTCGTTGATCCGGCGCAGGCATTCTCCCAGATCCGCTCGAGCGAAACAGGCGTGGCGCGCAAGCGCGCCCAATGCTGAACTCTGCCGCTCGACCCTCAGATCCAGCTCCCGCACCGTGTTCAACTCCAAGTCTT
Source organism: Skermanella sp. (assembly GCF_059503625.1). Taxonomy (NCBI): domain Bacteria; kingdom Pseudomonadati; phylum Pseudomonadota; class Alphaproteobacteria; order Rhodospirillales; family Azospirillaceae; genus Skermanella; species Skermanella sp. The sequence continues at coordinate 542 of NZ_JCACHA010000698.1, read as the reverse complement.
GGAAATAGCTTGTTGCAACCTATCGATGGTCCCTTAAAAAAACTTAAAACTGTGACTTAAATCGGGCGCGGCGAAGGGACGCTGAAGCCTGGCACCCGTCGGCAGCCCTATGCGGAAAAGCCGTCTTCACGGCTGACGCGAAAAACATTCCACTTGCTGGCAGATGGAGAATGCTGATTAGTCCTTTTAGATAGAACCGCGTGAACTGACCTGTTCGTTCCCAAGGGGCGGGATCGACCGGCTGGAGGATGAGGATGACTGAGCCCGGACATCTGCCGGAAGCGGAGTTTCAGCAGATTGAGGAATTTATCTCCCGCACCCCACGTGGGCGGGAATTTCTGCGTGAGCATACGCGCCGGGCACAAACCGGTGTTGCGGAGGAAGTTCGCGTGCTGGTGTCGGACCTGCGCGACCTTTGGCGGCAGCAGGCCGATGCCAACAACCTGGTGAACCGTGTCCAGGTTCTTCGGCACGAGCTCCAGGACATGAGCGCCTCGATCTCGCAGGCCCGGCGGGAGATCGCCGCCCTCCGTCCGACCGAG
>NZ_JCACHA010000697.1:0-11685 GCF_059503625.1 Skermanella sp. | reverse complement strand
GGCGCCGGGTTTCGAAGTGCATGCCATGCAGGCGTTCAACCTTCAACGAGCCGAAAAGCGTTTCCGTCACCGCATTGTCCCAGCAGTTGCCCCTGCGGCTCATCGATCCGCGTATGCCGTAGCGGCGCAAGGTTGCCTGGAAATCGATACTGGCATATTGCGAGCCTTGATCCGAATGGAAGATCAAGCCTTTCGCCGGCTGCCGCCGGAACCATGCCATGGTCGGGGCGTCGATCACGAGGTGTCGTGTCATGCGCTCGCCCATCGCCCAGCCGACCACCTGCCGACTGAACAGGTCGATGACGACGGCCAGGTACAACCAGCCTTCCTGCGTGGCAATATACGTGATGTCGCCGGTCCACACCAGGTCCGGCCGTTCCGGCTGGAAGTTACGGTTCAGCAGGTTGTCCGAGACCGGCAAGCCATGATTGCTGTCGGTCGTCGCTTTGTATTTCCGCTTTGACCGCGCCCGAATGGCGTTGTCGTGCATCATCCTGCGCACCCGCTCCTTACCGACCCGCAGGCCTCGGTGCCGCAGCTCACGCCAGATCCGAGGCCATCCATAGGCGCCCCTGGTTTCGGCATGGATCGCCTTGATGTGGGTCAGCAGGGCCATGTCACTGACGCGTCCCCTGTCTTTGTCGGGCCTTTTCTCACGGTCCAGGTACTGATGAAATCCCCTGGCACTGACTTCCAGGACAGAACATTGTATAGAGACAGGCCAGTCCCGGCGGTGTCGCTTAATAAAGGCGTACTTCACAGAGACTCCCTGGCGAAGTACGCCGCCGCTTTTTTTAAGATATCGCGCTCCATTTTCACGCGCGACAATTCTGTTCGCAGACGACTGATTTCCATTTGTTCAGCGCCGACTACCGGTGCAGCAGAACTTTTCAATCCGCCGTTGCCCGCTGCCTTGACCCAGTTATGCAGCGTCTGCTCCGACAGGCCGAGATTCCTGGCGACCGTCGCCACCCGCTCGCCACCGGTGACCAGACGAACAGCCTCTTCCTTGAATCCCAGCGTATAGCGCGCTCGTGTTGATTTCGTCATTCCGCCTCCATCCTCTCGCCGATCTTACCCGGCTATGGGAGGCGCTGCACGGGGGCAAGGTCAGTCTTGTCCCAAAACTACCTTCGGGAGGCGCTACCCTATTGGCAGTAAACATCTTCAATTCCACCGCCTCCCACACTTTGCCATGCTCCCGAGATCCGCCGCCACTACGAGCTATTGCGTCCGAGCCTGGACGAACGGGGACGCCGTTTGTTCGGCGCTACGCAAGTGCGGGCGCTCGGCCATGGCGGGCTTGCCGCCGTGGCGCGGGCGACCGGCATCGCCCGCAGTACGATCGGACGGGGGCTGAAGGACCTCGCCCCAGCCCCCGCAATGGACCAGCGGGTCCGGCGACCGGGCGGTGGACGCAAGAAGCTGAGCGACACCGACGCCACGCTCGTGCAAGACCTGCTGCGCTTGGTCGAACCGGTGACGCTGGGTGATCCGATGAGACCGCTGCTCTGGATGTCGAAGAGCCTGGAGAAACTGGCGGCGGCGCTGCGCGGAATGGGACACCGCGTGTCGGCCAACACGGTCCGGCGACTGCTGCGCACCCTCGGCTTCAGCCGTCAGGGAAAGTTCAAGGCCAACGAAGGCCGCGGCCATTGCGACCGCGACGCTCAGTTCGAGCACATCAACGCCCAGGTTCTCGCGTTCCAGGCGGCCGAACAGCCGGTGATTTCGGTGGATACCAAGAAGAAGGAGTTGATTGGCAACTTCAAGAATGCCGGCACCGACTGGCGTGCCCAAAGCCGCCCGCGCCGGGTCAATGGGCACGACTTCGAGGACAAGACGCTGGGCAAGGCGATCCCCTACGGGGTCTACGATGTCACCGACAACAGTGGCTGGGTCAGCGTCGGCATCACCCACGACACCGCTCAGTTCGCCGTCAATTCCATCCGGTTGTGGCTGGAAAAGATGGGCCGCGAGCGCTATCCCGCAGCATCCCGGCTGATGATCACTGCCGACTGCGGCGGCTCCAACGGTGCGCGGGTCCGACTCTGGAAGTTCGAACTCCAGAATCTGGCTGATGAGGCCGACTTGAGCATCACCGTCTGTCATTACCCGCCGGGCACCTCAAAGTGGAACAAGATTGAGCATCGGCTCTTCAGTCATATTGCACAGACATGGCGCGCCCACCCGCTGACAAGCCGCCTCGTCTTCGTCGAACTGATCGCCGCGACCACCACCGCGACCGGCCTGAAGGTCGCCTGCGAACTCGACAGCTCCGACTATCCCAAGGGCCTGAAGGTGAGCGACACCGAGATGGACGCCATCGCCATTACCGGTGATGACTTCCACCCAGAGTGGACCTACACCATCGCTCCCCGAAGACTAAATGAAGCGATTGTTTTGGCGTGAGCCCTAAGTGCACGCATTCATGTACATTCCTTTGGCTTTGATTTTACACCGATCACTGGGAAATACATCGTGCAAGGGGACTATCGGGCATCACTGTGGAACACTTCTGCCAATTCTGTTCCACGGCTTGAGCCAGATCAAAACGGGCGAAAACGAAGTGTTTTGTGGATAGAGCGGGTCGGTTCAACCGTTTTATGATACATTACTTGGCTATGTCCCCGAGGCGATGAGTTTCGCAGTTGGAAGAAGCCGCATTTCATGGCCGATGACCACGCGCTCAAGGCTGATGGTAAGAACGCTGGGCGTGCCACGCTCTTGAAAAGGATGACCGCTCTTGAGGAGGATAATGCCCGGCTTCGACGGGAACAGGACCAGGCGATCGCCGCCTTGCGGACGGCGAAAGAGGAGGTTGACACACTCCGCCGGGGCGAGAAGCGGCTCGATCTTATCCTTGAGAGCGCCACCGAGTACGCCATCTTCACGCTCGACCTGGAGGGCCGGATCACCAGCTGGAACACCGGCGCGCGCAACATTCTGGGTTGGGAGAAGGAGGAGATCCTGGGCCGTGAGGCCAACGTGATCTTAACCCCCGAGGACCGCGCGGGCGGCGTCCTGAAGGTTGAAATGGCACAGGCCCTCGGCGAAGGACGGGCGGGCAACGAGCGCTGGCATGTGCGCAAGGATGGCAGCCGGTTTTGGGCGACCGGCCTCCTGATGCCGCTGCGCAACGGCCGCGTCGAGGGCTTCCTTAAGATCCTGCGCGACCGCACCAAGGAGCGCCTAGCCGAGGAGGAACGCGAAAGCCTGCGCCGAAGGCTTGATGCCGAGCAGGCGGTCTTCAAAGCCGTGGTGGAGCGGTTGCCGTCTGGTCTGGTCGTCTCCGAGGCCCCGTCCGGGCGGCACCTGATGCACAACGACCACGCGGTCCGCCTGCTCGGCCATGAGTTGGCGGACATCGGCGACTATCCCGATTATGCCCGGTACGGCGCCCTGCACGCCGATGGAACGCCCTACCGGGCCGAGGAGTACCCCCTGGTCCGTACTCTGCTCCGTGGTGAGGTGGTCGACCAGGAGGAGATGATCTACCGCCGGGGTGATGACCACATCACTACCTTGTCGGTCAGCACGGCGCCCGTGCGTGGGCCGGATGGCCGCATCACCCTCGGCGTCACGGCCTTCTACGACATCGCAGAACGCAAGGCCCTGGAGGAGGCCCTGCGGGACGCCAAGGAACAAGCCGACCGGGCCAACCAGGCCAAGTCCCGTTTCCTCGCCGCTGCCAGCCACGACCTGCGCCAGCCGCTGCAATCCCTCCTACTTTTTGTGAGCGTCCTGCGGAGCTATGTCTCCAGCAACAAAGGTCACGAGATCCTGGCCCACCTGCAAGGCGGGCTCGACGCCATGAAGAACCTGCTCGACAGCCTAATGGACATTTCGCGGCTCGACGCCGGGATCATCGAGCCGGGTGTCGAGGACTTCCCCGTCCAACTGTTGCTTGACGAGATCGGCGCCGCCTTCACCCCGGTCGCCACAGTCAAGGGTCTGGAGCTGGAGGTGGCGGCCTGCGGAGCGGCTGTGCGGAGCGATCGCACGCTACTGGGCCGCATGGTGCGCAACCTCGTTGAGAACGCAGTGCGGTACACTGACTCCGGCCACATCTACATTAGGTGCCGGGAGGGCGAGGGCCGATTGAGGATCGAGGTCGAAGACACGGGCGTCGGCATCTCGCCGGGCGATCTGGGCCGGATCTGGGAGGAGTTCCAGCAGGTCGGCAACCTGGAGCGTAACCGGACCCAGGGGCTCGGGCTCGGGCTCGCCATCGTGCAGCGCCTGTCGCAACTGCTCGACCATGCCGTCGGCGTTCGCTCACACCCAGGCGCGGGGTCGGTGTTCAGCATCGAAGTTCCGCTTGGTTTCCCTGGAGAGCCGGTTCCGCAGTCTATGCTCTCAGCTGCCGAGGACAACCGGGGTCGGTTTATCGTGCTGGTGGACGACGACGACTTGGTTCTGGAGGCGCTCCAGGAAATCCTCAGGAGCTGGGGCTACACGGTGCTGGCCGCGAGTTCCAGGGACCGCGCGTTGGACCGCCTGCGCGCCACGTCGCGTCGCCCGGATATCGTACTGGCCGACTACCAACTGGGCGGTGGGTACTTCGGTACTGATGTCGTGCTGGCGATCCGCGAGATGTTCGATACGGATATCCAGGGCGCCATCCTGACCGGCGAAACCCGACCGGACCATGTGCGCGACGCAACCCGCCACGGCCTTGAGATCATCCACAAGCCCGTTACCCCCCAGCAGCTGGATGCTGTGCTGCGCAAGCTCCTGGCCTGACGCGGGGCGTCTGAAGCACAGCAGAGCTGTTCCGCTGTGCGGGCAACATCCGGGTTAACCGCTGCTCACTGACTGGATGCCTCTCCAAAACCAGGCAGAAGGGTCAGGTGAAAGCTCGTGATGGAACACTTCTTGCTGGTCGGTTCCACGCGCGATCACGTCCGCTGCCTTTGGCATCCGGCGGCAGAGCCTACCGTATATCTGAATCCCGGGCGGATTCAAGTTCCGTAGCGAACACCCTCCGCATTTCGTGACGTGACGGCGTTGGCGGCCTTGTCCACCAGCGCGGCGAACACCTCGTCGGGGGTCGCGAAGCCGAGCGTCTTGCGCGGCCGACCGTTGAGCCGGGCGGCGATCGCGTCGAGCGCGGCCTGCGAGAACACCGACAGGTCGGTGCCCTTGGGTAGGTACTGGCGCAATAGGCCGTTGGTGTTCTCGTTGGAGCCACGCTGCCAGGGGGCATGCGGGTCGGCGAAGTAAACGCGCAGGCCCGTGAGCGCGGCCAGTTCCTTGTGCCGCGCCATCTCCTTGCCCTGGTCGTAGGTCAGGGTGAGGCGCAGCGGTGCCGGCACCGCCAGCAGGCCGGCAACGAAACCATCGCGTGCCGTCTCCGCCTTAGCAGTCCGTTGAGAAACCAGAGCCGCGCTGACCTGTTACCCGCCGATCGTGTGCTGGAGGGGGCGCGACATGGCAATGGGACGGTTGAGCGATCGTGGGAAAGTGGCGTGGTCGGGCAGCCCCTTGGCGGTGGCGCTGGCGCCGCGCCACTATTTCTACGACCGCTGCAATGAAGTCCTGTCGGAAGCGGAGTTCGATGAAGCGGTCGAGATGCTGTGCCAGCCGTACTACAAGGATGGTGTTGGCCGCCCGTCGATCCCTCCGGGGCGCTACTTCCGCATGCTGTTTGTCGGTCAATTCGAGGGCCTGGAGTCGGAGCGCGAGATCGCCTGGCGCTGTGCCGACTCGCTGTCGTTACACCGGTTTCTGAAGCTGACGCAGGGCGAGACGGCGCCCGACCATTCGACGCTCAGCGTGACCCGCTCGCGCCTGCCGCTGGAGATCCATCATGCCGTTTTCGGCTTCATCCTGGAGATTGCTGACCGGCACGATCTGGTCCGCGGCCAGCGGATCGGCGTCGATGCCTCGACCCAGGAGGCCAATGCCGCGCTGCGCCGCCTGGTGCGCCGGGACAGCGGCGAGGATTACCAGGAGATGCTGCGGCGTCTGGCTCGGGAGAGCGGCATCGAGACGCCGAGTGCCGAGGATCTGATCCGCTTCGACCGCGCCCGCAAGGGTGTACCGCCCCCAATAACTTGGACACCGGAGAAGGGTTACAGTGTGGTTGGTCTGGGTTGTGGGCTTCCGACCTGAGGGAAGGATGCCACCGTGCTCGGCCCGGTCAAGCACAAGCCGCTGTCGCGGGGGCCTTTGGCCCTGCTTGACCGGTCCTGCGCGCGGCGGCCTGCCGAATGGCAGGTCGGGACGGCGGGATGATCAGCCCGCGATCGAACATCGGGATGGATCATGCAGCACGGCTTTCCAGCTGGAGGTGTCGGTTTCGGTAGTCGAGCGGGCTGAGATAACCCAGCCGCTCCAGCCGCCAGGCAGCGTTGTAGCGGGCGATGAAGTCGGTGACCGCCGCCCTGACCTCGGCGGCGGTGCGGAAAGTTCGGCCCCAGATCGCCTGCTCCTTGAGGGTCCGAAAGAACCGCTCGATGACGCCATTGCATTGCGGTTGGTGCGGGAAGGCGTAGCTCAGCGCCATGCCCCAGTGGCTGATCTGGTGAGAGAAGTGGTGGGACGTATACTGCGGCCCGTTGTCCAGGCGCAGCGACACGCCGCGGGCGGCATCGGCCGCGATCCCGCCGAACCGGGATATTACCGCCTGGCTGATTGGCTCGAGCGCCGAGAAGCGGGAGCCGTCGATCGAGACATGATGCCCGACGACCTCGGAGTTGAAGTGGTCGATGGCGGCGAACACCCAGACCCGGCCCTCTTCGGCCGTCTGCACCAGGGTGGCATCGGTTCCCCACAGCACGTCCGGAGCCTCGGTCAGAATGGTGCCGTCATGATCGTTGGCCGGGCGCGGCGGCCGCCGGAATGGCGAGAGCAGCTGATTGTCGCGCATCAGGCGCAGGACGCGGTTGCGACCAACCGGCAGACCCAGGCCGTAGTGCAGGCGGGCCCAGACCTTGCGGTGCCCCTCGCCCGAGAACGGTGAGGCGGCGAGGTCGGCCCGGATGGCGGCGAGCAGGTTTTCGTCATCGACCGGCGGCTTGGGTCCACGTGGCTTGGCAGGAGCGGCGTTGGCCGGGCGACTTGCCCGGTAGAAGGTCGAGCGCGGTAGGGCCCAGATGCGGCAGACCCGCTGCACGCCGTAGGGCCGCTGGGTCGAAGGCGAGATCGCCGCGCTCATCTGCGCGACCTCGCCCGGTGAAAAGGCGTGCCGGTCTCCAGGCGTCCGATCCTGGCGCGCAGCAGTTCGTTCTCCATGCTCAACTCGCCGACCCGCTTGTGGGCGGCGTCGAGACCGGCCTGGAGAGGATCATCGTCGCTACGCTCCTTCAGGCCGGCATCCATGGACGCCAGCGCCTTGTCGCGCCAGCGCTCCAGCCGGTAGACCTCGACGCCGATCTCGCGCGAGACCGCATCGAGGGACTCGCCGCGCAACAGCCGGAGGACCACCTCGCGTTTGCGAGCAGCGCTCCAGCGCTGAATAACCGTCGGTCCGGCAGTCTCGCCAGAACTCGTCGGCAGCTTCGGGTTGTTCTTCGGATTTCCCATCGGTTCTTCCATATGGTCAATCCGGTGTCCAACTTCATCGACGGCAGATCAAGCCAAGTAGATTTGTGCCTGAACCGATCCCTTCCGGGCGCTGATCACCAGCCACTCCATTGTCTTCGCCTGAAGGTTGGCCCGGCCGCGGCGCCATGCGGCATCAACAGCCGGATCGCCTGTCATGCTGGCCTTGAAGGTGTCGCGCGACACACCGATGAAGTCGGCGATTACGTCGGCCGGCAGCCCACGTGCGGCGAACTTCTCGACCTGGGCGGCATCGATCGTTACCGGCATAGCGTTCTCCGACATCAGTCCACCCAGGGGAGGGGCATGCCATCCCCGTCACCGTGTTCAGCCTTGGAGGCGATCAGTTCGGCCCGCGTCTTCACGAGCTGCGCCAGCCGGCCCAGCAGCCGGTCCTTCCGTGCCCACAGGTCGGGCCGCTTCGATACCGCATCGGTGCTTGTCTTGCCGCCACCCGTCGTCCTGCGGATCTCGGTCAACTCGAAGCCGGTCATGTCCTTCGGGTCGTGCGGGTTCTGCCCGACCTCGTAGTCCAAGGCGCCGGCCCGTGCCAACCATATGCGGCACATGCGGATTTCGTCATCGAGCGTGTCGAGCGCGATGTCGTCCCAGACTTCCTTCTCCGCCGGACTCATGGACTTGGAATACAGCCCGTGCGTCATCGGTCCGGTATGCTTCCCTTTCGGCGTCGCACCACCATGAGCCCGGCATCGCTGCTTGCCCCTCATTGGCGGCTTCTTGCACGGAGATCCCGCCCGGCTCTTCGCTCCGCAAAGGCTTCTATCAGCCTTATCCATGGGGTTTTTCCCGAAACGGCTTCATCGAAGCGAAATCCATTATACAAACTGTCTTGTAGATAATATGTTATTAGTCTATAAAAATGGGAGACATTACCGATGAAGCCGAGAAAGCGGACACATACGTCAATCACCGGCAAGTCGATGTTCGGGACCGATGCCGAGTTCCATCTGGCGTTCGCGCTACCCTACGCCCGTTGGATCTGCGCTGATCGCCGGGAACTGCTGGTCAACGCCTTCGGGGAGCCGATCTTGCAGCGTCAGCCGGGGGAGTGGGCAATACCGGCCGATCCATACGAGCGGCCCCGCGATGTCCAATGGATCGAGCGGATATACGACGACGCCGATCGTCACTACGAAAAGCGGCTTGCGGCCAAGACATGTCTCAATGACTTCATGACCGGTCTGTGGATCGATGTAGCCGCGGACCGGCGGAAATGGGTCGGCGAGGGTTTGGTTCAGACTCGGCGATGGAGGTTTGGATGACCACCCCGATGCGCGATCCCGAACTGGACCTTGCCGAGCTGTGCCTCGATGCAGCCGACCGGGCTGAGGCATGCTTTGAACACTGGTCCCAGCAGGCAGACGACGCGCCGACGCCGCGCTTGCGGGCGATCTTTGCCAGGGCTGCGGCTAGGGAGATGGTCTTCGCTAACCGGATGCGGGCTGATGCCGACGATCTGATGTTCGACTACGACGACGGCGCATGAAGTTGATAAGCGGGGAAGTTTTCAGTCCCCGTCCTATTCAGGGTGCGTATACCTGCTGAGTTATCGCAATGATAAGCTGACAGGAAGATTATGCCCCGTCATCACTACGGGATAGAGCTCACAAAGAGCCAGGCCGAGCGACACTTCGACAAAGTGGTGTGGAAAACTTAAGACCCGCGTTCATGTCCTGTGAAGCGGGTTTTCTCATGCCTGTATGCAACACGTCCAAGCTGCGTATACCGGCTGAGAACTATGATGATTAGAGGAGTGCCCGGTTGATGATTGAGACGTTTGGGGGCTTCGGCAAGCGGCGACCTAAGCGTTAGAGATCTAGCTCCGAGAAAAGACAACGTCTCCTCAAAGGCTCGCTCATTCGGTCGGCATTCCGGAGCGGGCCTTTTTTCTGCCTGCTGACGTGTCCAAGTTGCGTATACCGGCTGGTATTAGCGTCAACTGATGTATGAGCCCGTTTAGGCTGCCGGTAGCCTACTCTGACGCGCATAGTCATGAGATGACTTAAACCCGCTCTGGCATCGCATCCGTAGCGGGTCTTCTTCTTTGCTACAACGGCGATCGCAGTGCGGCTATGATAGCAGCCACAAGCATTGGCTCATGCTGCGGCCTATCCAAAGCGCGTATGCCTATCGAGAGCCGTGATGATGCACGATGTGCCGAGTTGACGGGGTGTCTGTCTGCTCTGGACGATCCTCAAGGGAAGGCCCGCTCTGTCAGCCTCCGGAGCGGGCCTTTTCGTGCCTGCACAAATCGTCGGTCTACCCATGTTGCGTATGCCGGTCGATACCGGCGACTACCAGTGCATCGGTCGGTTGAGGGTACCAGTGCCAACCTATGGCAAGTCATGTTCATAACTTAGGCCCGCTCTGGTATCATCCGGAGCGGGCCTTTTCATGTGCTACAACAGTGATATTAACACGAATATGATGCCAAAGAACGACACCAATACGGCTTCGAACAATAATATTACAATGAGTGCTCGAAAAATCCTTCGCATATTCTGCTAACACACGTGCAAACGCGGCGTTCCTTCGCCAAACGGAAGCACCGGGACGTTCTCGGCGGCGGCGGTAGAGCTACGGCAGGTTCTGGCCTGCCGTTCAGTCTCAACACCGGGGCGGTTTGGTGTTGCTCATCACCGAACGGCGCATAGCACCAAGGGACGGAACTGTCGTACTCGGCTGCCAACCTGCTTGGCTGCTCCCCTTGGGTGACAGGTCGGGCTTAGGTGCCGGCGGAACGGGTGGCGGTGACCATGACGACGGCGTTCCGCTCTGGTTCATCGAGCCATCGGCAATCGCCTCCTGCAAGGTCTTCTCGCCGCGCAGCACATCATAGGGAACCTCGATGCCCTGAAGTCCAAGCGAGTAGCGGATCGCGCTGTCGTTCAGGCCGCGCTGCCGCATGAGGGGACTTTGGTGCAGAAATGAGGGAGTGGGCGGATTTCGCCCTTTCCCGCAATGGTCAGGCGACCCGGCGGGACACCGGCATGCCGAGGCCGGTCATGATGTTGATGACCTTGCAGGCGACCTTGGCCTCGGTCTTCTGTGTCGGCAGAGTCCGGGCGTGGAGGCCGCGACCGATCACTTTTTTATAACGAAACATCGCCACCTCCGCCAGGGAGCGCTTTCCGTAGTCAACCGCCCGCTGCCATCCCAACCGGCCACGCTCCTCGATCAGCTGGATGTGTCGGTCGCGCTGGGTCGGGTCGGTTTCGGCCGTGTCACTCGGTACTGCGGTTGATCGGGGCGGAATGATCACCGCGGCGTCAGGCTTGTGCCGGGCGACGGAGCGGTAGACTGGCTCGCCATCGTATGCGCCATCAGCAAACACCGCCGACACCGGGCAGTCGATCTGCTCGAGCAGCGGGCCGACCAGGGATGCATCGCCGTCGTCCGTGGTGGTCAGCTCCGAGGCGAGGATCTCTCCGCTGTCCGGATCGACCGCCAGATGGAGCTTTCGCCAGCTCCGGCGCGGCTTGCCGCCGTGCTTCTCATGCAGCCACTCGCCCGATCCGAACACCTTCAGGCCCGTGCTGTCGATCACCACGTGGACCGGGCCGCTCGCCTTCTTCAGGGCCGTCGCGACACCCAGGTCGGCGCTGCGGCGCGAGAAGGTCGTATGGTCGGGAACCGGCAGATCCAGGCCGAGCAGGTCCATAATCGCCCCCAGCATACCTTCGGTCTGGCGCCAGGGTCGACCAAACGCCAGCCTCAGCATCAACCCCGCTTCAATGGCGATGTCTGAATATTTCTTAGGCCTTCCCCGCCGCCCGGTCGCCGCCGGCAACCAGGCCGCGATCGCTTCGGGCGTCACCCAGACCGTCAGACTGCCCCGCCGCCGCAGCGCCGCGTCGTACTCTGCCCAATTCTCGACTTTGTACCGGGCTTTGGGGATCCTGTGGCGGCGCGGTTCATTCGCCTTGTACGGCATCAAGGTCCTCGGGGTCAGTGGGCGAGTTCTTTACAGACCCGCCTGCCGCCGCGACAACCCCATAGCTATTTTTGCACCAAGGTCGTCCAGGTGGGCCTGCCACGCCGGCTCGTCGGCAAAGCTCCGAGGTCCGGCGGCGAGCAGAGCGGCGACGATGGTTTCCGGCACGCCGTGTTCGATCA
>NZ_JCACHA010000696.1:1767-11744 GCF_059503625.1 Skermanella sp. | reverse complement strand
CGGGATCATCGTCATGCACTATGTCGGCATGGCGGCGATGCGGATGGACGCGACCGTCAGCCATGACCCCTTTCTGGTCGGCCTTTCCGTGGCGCTGGCCGTCGTGCTGTCCACCGCGGCGCTGTTCATCGCCTTCAAGCCGGCGCGGAGCCTCCCCCTGGCGGCGGCCGGCGCCGTCGTGATGGGTGTGGCCGTCAGCAGCATGCATTACACCGCGAGGGCGGCGTCCAGGATCTCCATGGTGCCGGACATGGACGACATCGGTCAGGCGCCGATCCCCGTATCGCTGCTGTCGTTCTCGATCTTCACCACCCTGTCCACGGCGATGCTCCTGGTCCTGATGGCGTCCCGCGTCGACCGGCGCAATGCAGAAGCCCTGGCGCGGCAGGCGCGCGTGACCAACGACACGACGGAGCGCTACCAAACCCTGCTGCGCCACTCCTTCGACCTGATCGCACCGCTGGATGCCGAAGGACGCTTCGTCGACGAAGCCATCTCCTCGGACCGCCTGCTCGGCTACGAACCGGGAGAGTTGAAGGGCAAGCGCTTCACCGATCTGGTCTGCGCCGGCGAACGGACCGATGCGCAAGCGTGGCTGGCGGCGGTGCTGCTTTCGAACCGGCCGCTGAACCACGAATACTCCTTCCTGTCCAGGGCGGGCGGCGAGGTCCCGTGCGAGTGCAGCGCCGTCCGGGCCGAAGCCCCCGGCACCGCATGGTCGCTGATCGTGAACGTCCGCGACCTGACGGAGAAGCGGCGCATGGAAGCGATGCTCGGCCAGTCGCAGCGGCTGGAGGCGCTGGGCCGGATGTCGAGCGGCATGGCCCACGACTTCAGCAACCTGATCACGGCGGTATCGCTGAACCTCGAGTCGATCGAGCGCCGGCTGCCGTCCAGCGACCTGCTCGAACATCTGCGGGCGTCGCAGGCGGCGCTGGCCCACGGCAACAGCCTCATCCGCCAGCTTCTCGCCTTCGCGCGGCAGCAGAAAGTGGAACCGGAGCCGATCGACCTGAACGCCGCCGTCGAGAGCATGGACCGCTTCATCCAGATGTCCCTGAGCGCCGACATCGCCGTGGAACTCGATCTGGCCAAGGGTCTGTGGCCCTGCACCGCAGACCGCGGCATGCTCGAGGCGGCGCTGCTGAACCTCGTCGTCAACGCCCAGGATGCGATGCCGGACGGCGGAAAGCTGACGATCGGCACCGTCAACGAGCGCATCGGCAGCCGGGACGCCGACCTTCCTCCCGGCGACTACGTCGTGCTGTCGCTGAGTGACACAGGCAAGGGCATGTCGCGCGAGGTGGCGAACCGCGCCGCCGAACCCTTCTTCACGACCAAGGGCGCCGGCCAGGGTACCGGGCTCGGCCTCAGCATGGTTTTCGGCTTCGCCCGGCAGTTCGCCGGAGACATGCGGATCCTGAGTACCGAGGGACGGGGCACCACCATCCGGATCCGCCTGCCCCGAAGCCATGCCCTGCCGCTCCAGAAACCGCTTGAAGCGGCAAGCGAGGACGGCGGCCGCCATACCATCCTGCTGGTCGACGACGACAACGCCATCCGCCACGGGGCGGCCATGTTCCTCCGGGAAAAGGGCTTCATCGTCATCGACGCGGCCAACGCCGAGGAAGCCTTGCAGGTCGCGGACATCGGCACGATCGATTTCCTGGTCACAGATATCCACATGGGACGCATGAACGGCCTGGAACTGGCGCATAGGCTGAGCGGCCGCAATCCCGCGCTCGGTGTCGTCCTGACCTCCGGATCGGGCGGCACCAGACTGGAAAGCTCCGCCCGGTGGCGGCATCTGCGGAAGCCCTATACGGTCAGGGAACTGCTTCGAGAGCTAGCGGCACTGATCGAGGAACGCCGGACTTCCGCCCCGTCGGTCCGGAACTTCCTGATCGTCGATCCGGATGCGACCGGTGCGGAGAACGTCGCCGGGCTGATCGGCAATGCCGGCTTCGGCGACTCCGTCCTGGCCGCCTCGCTGGAGGAAGCGAGGAAGTGCGCTGCCGAATATCAGCCAACCGTCGCCCTGGTCAGCATCTCCGGCTCGCGCCAGACCAACTCCCAACATCCGCTATACCAGCCCGGATCCGGCGATTTCGACGGCATGGACGTCGCACGGCGGCTTCACGAAGAGTTCGGCATGAGGATCGTGCTGGTCACGGACAGCATCTCGGCGGTGCCGGCCGATTTTCCCGTCGACGGCTTTCTGGTCAGGTCCTTCACGCTGGAACAGCTCTCCACCGTCCTCAAGACGGCGCTCGACGCCGCATGACGATGTCGGCCGGCCCTGCATTTGCCACCGGACCTTGAAATGACCCGCGGATATCCTCTATCCAAGGTCTGGTGCTCTCCTGGGGAGGAAATGACGGCATGGCGATGAAGCGCTACGACGGGCCGGTCCGGGCAGTCGTCCTGGACTGGGCCGGAACAGTGGTGGATTTCGGCAGCCGGGCGCCGATGGGCGTGTTCGTGGCCGCTTTCGGAGCGGCCGGGGTCGATATCGGCATCGACGAGGCCAAGCCGTTCATGGGCCTGCCCAAGCGCGACCATATCCGGGCGATCGCCGCCCTGCCCGACGTCGCCCGGCGCTGGGAGCAGACCCACGGGCGCCCCATGACGGACGGCGACATCGATACGCTGCACGCGCGCCTGCTGCCGCTCAACCTGGAGACCGCCGCCGGCCATGCCAGCCTGATCCCCGGCGCCCGCAACACGCTGGCTCAACTGCGCCAGCGCGGCATCAGGATCGGATCGACCACCGGCTACGGCCGCGCCGTGATGGACGTGCTGATGCCGGCTGCCGCCGCGGAGGGCTTCGCGCCGGACTGCGTCGTCTGCACCGACGACGTGCCGACCGGCCGTCCCTCGCCGCTGATGTGCTTTCGCGCCATGGTGGAACTGGATGTCTGGCCGGCTGCCGCCTGCGTCAAGGTGGACGACACCGTTCCCGGCATCGAGGAAGGCTTGGGCGCCGGCATGTGGACCGTCGCGGTGGCCCTGACCGGCAACGAACTGGGGCTTTCGGTCGAGGAACTGGCCGCGCTGTCCGAAGACGACCTGAAGGCGAAACGCACCGCCGCCTACGATCGCCTGCGCGCGGGCGGCGCCCACTACGTCATCGACGGGATCGGCAACCTGATACCCGTGATCGAGGACATCGAACGCCGTCTGGCCCTGGGGTCCGTCCCGTAAGGCGAAGAGAATCGGTATCCCCTCACTTCCTCGTACCGAACACTCCGACCTCGTCCCCGACCTTCAGCCCCAGCACGCCGTCCGCCCGGCCCCGGTTGACCGCGATCTCCGCCAGTCCGTTCGAGTTCTCGTACCAGATCGCTTCCCCCACCGGCACGTCGCCGAAGGTTCGCGCCCGCGCTATCCGCCTGCCGCCGGCTTCCAGCTCCACCCCGTTCCCCAGGACGGCGGCGCGCAGGCCGGTCAGCGCGTTGCCGTAGACATCCACATAGACGATGCGGTCCAGGTCGTCGGGCCAGTCCGGGCGGCGGATCCGCTCCACCGGCACCGGCGTCCCCGGCGGCGTTTCGCCCAGCGCCAGACGTGCCGCCACCGGGGCGAACAGGTCGCGGCCATGGAAGCTGGCGGACATCGCGGCCGGCCGCCAGTCGATGGTCCAGGCCTCCGCGCAAGCCGCCCGCCGCACCACCAGTTCGAACAGGCCGTTGTCCGGCCCGACATACCAGCGGCCGTCGGCGCGCACGCACAGCGGCAGCCGGTCGGTGCCGACGCCGGGATCGACGACGCCCAGCAGGACGCCGCCCTCCGGCACGGCGCCGCGGTAGGCCCCCAGAAGATAGGCAGACAGGCGGGGCTGGAACGCGGGTGCGTCCGCGAACAGGTCGATCACCGGCACGGCCGGAGCCTGGCTCGCCAGCACGGCCTTCATCTGCCCGGTGTAAGGACCTGACAGGCCGAAATCGGTAAACAGCAAAATCATTGCCAACGCCCCTGCAACATTACGCCTTGTGGCGCACTTGTAAACGGCAAGAACTCAAGCATATCTCTCAACAAGCATTTCAGGCATCAAATAAATGTCAGGATGTGTCAATATGAACACCTGTTCAATGTCAGGGCAATATAGCGGAGTGCCGGCATGACCAGATCGATCATGCGATGGTTCCTGATCGTCCCCCTGCTGGCAGCGACCTTCGTTTTCCCCTACGCGGCGCGTGCCGCGTCGCCGCCGGCCGACATCCCCTTCACCGTGGTCACGACCACCTCGCAGGTGGCGGACCTCGTCCGCATGACGGCGGGCGACCGTGCCTCGGTCACGGGACTGATGGGAGAGGGGGTCGACCCGCACACCTACAAGCTGACCCGTTCCGACGTGGCGAAGCTGGCGGCGGCCGATATCGTCTTCTACAGCGGGCTGCTGCTGGAGGGGAAGATCATCGACGCGCTGATCCGGATGGGCGGCTCCGGCAAGCCGGTCCATGCCGTGGCCGACCGGCTCGATCCCGCAAGGCTGCTGACGCCCGACGGTTTCGACGGCAATGCCGACCCGCATGTCTGGATGGACGTGTCGCTGTGGACCACGGCGCTGAACATGGTCCGCGACCGCTTGATCGAGTTCGATCCCGCGGGCGCCGACCGTTACCGGGAGAACGCCGCCGGGTACGCCGCGAAGCTGGCGCGGCTCGACGCCTATGCCAAGGAAACGCTCGCCGGCATCCCCGAACGGTCGCGCGTGCTGGTCACGGCCCATGACGCCTTCAACTATCTGGGCCGCGCCTATGGCCTGGAGGTGCGGGGCATCCAGGGCATCAGCACCGAGTCGGAAGCAGGATTGCGCGAGATCGAGGGACTGGTGGATCTGCTGGTGGATAGAAAGATCGGCGCCGTCTTCATCGAGACCAGCGTGTCGGAACGAAACATTCGGGCACTGATCGACGGCGCCGCCGCGCGCGGCCATCAGGTCAGGATCGGCGGCTCGCTGTATTCCGATGCGATGGGCACACCCGGAACCTATGAAGGGACCTATGTCGGCATGATCGACCACAACGTCACGACCATTGCCCAGGCGCTCGGCGGCAATCCTCCGGCGCAAGGATTCGAAGGCCGCCTCGCGGCGCTGGCGCGGTGATGGACATGCTGTTCTCCCTTCGCTCCGGACAAAAGCCCGGCGACGGACCGGCGGCGCCGGCCAGCCCGCTCGAGGTCCGCGACCTCACCGTCGCCTATAACCGCAAGCCGGTCCTGTGGTCGGTCGATTATACCGCCCCGCCGCAAGGGCTGATCGCCATCGTCGGCCCCAACGGCGCCGGCAAGTCCACTTTCGTCAAGGCCTGCCTGGGTCTGGTGCCGTCGGTCTCCGGATCGGTCAAGGTCCATGGCAGCCCGCTCGGCAAGCGCCGCTCGCTGATCGGCTACGTCCCCCAGCGCGAGAGCGTGGACTGGGACTTCCCGGCTTCCGCGCTCGACGTCGCCGCGATGGGCCGCTACGGCATGATCGGCTGGTGCCGGCCGGTCGGCCGTGCCCATCGGGAAGCGGCGCGGGCCTGCCTGGACCGGGTCGGCATGGCGGATTTCGCCGACCGCCAGATCGGACAGCTTTCCGGCGGCCAGCAGCAGCGCGTCTTCCTGGCCCGCGCCCTGGCCCAGGAGGCGCGGATCTATTTCATGGACGAACCCTTCGCCGGCGTCGACGCCGCGACCGAGCGGGCCGTCATCCAGGTCCTGCGCGACCTCGACTCCGCCGGCCGCACCGTGATCTGCGTCCACCACGACCTCCAGACGGTCGCCGACTACTTCGACCACGTGCTGCTGCTCAATACCCGCGTCGTTGCGGCCGGACCGGTCGGCTCGACGCTGAATGCCGAGACGCTGCACCGGACCTATGGCGGTCGGCTGGGTCCCGCCGACGTGCCGGGCGTACGCAAATACGCGGCGGAAGCCGGGGCCGCGTGACATGACCGCCGACGAGATCCTCGCCACGCTGACCCTGCGCGCCGGCTTCAACTCCGCGGTGGTGGTCGCCGGAACGGCCTGCCTCGGAGTGGCGGCCGGGGTGATCGGCAGCTTCATGCTGCTGCGCAAGCGCGCCATGGTCAGCGATGCGCTGAGCCATGCGACGCTGCCCGGCATAGCGCTGGCCTTCCTGATCGCGACGGCGCTGGGCATGGAAGGCAGGAGCCTGCCGGTGCTGCTGGCCGGGGCGCTGTTCTCGGGCGTGCTCGGCGTGCTGGCGATCCAGGCGATCTCGCGCTACACGCGCCTGGCCGAGGATGCCGCGATCGGGGCCGTGCTCAGCGTCTTCTTCGGCGTCGGCGTCGTCCTGCTGAGCCACATCCAGACGCTCGCCACCGGCAACCAGGCCGGGCTGAAGACCTTCATCCTGGGCCAGACCGCCGCCATGAACCGGAACGAGGCCATGGCCATTGCCGGGCTGGCGCTGGCGGCGCTCGCGGCCTGCATGCTGCTGTTCAAGGAATTCCGGCTGCTCTGCTTCGATCCCGGGTTCGCCGCCGGCCAGGGCTGGCCGACGGTGCGGATCGACCTGACGCTGATGGGCCTGACGACCCTGGTCACCGTGATCGGGCTTCAGACCGTCGGCCTGATCCTGATCATAGCCCTGCTGATCGTGCCGCCGGCGGCGGCCCGCTTCTGGACCGAGAAGCTGTGGGCGATGCTGGTCATCGCAGCCGTCCTGGGAGGCATCAGCGGCTGGCTCGGCGCCAGCCTGTCGGCGCTGGTGCCGCGCCTGCCGGCCGGCGCCGTGATCGTGCTGGTGGCGGGCGCGCTTTTCCTGTTCAGCTTCCTGTTCGCCCCGGCGCGCGGCGTCGTCGCCACGGCATGGCGGCAGGCTCGCCTGCGCCTCGCCTATGCCGAACAGGCGGCGCTCACCGGCTTGCTGCACGGACGACGGCCCTCGTCCGGCGGGATGGACACGTGGCTCAGGCTCCGGGGCATGGTCCGGGACGGCTCACTGACGGCGCGCGGACGCGACGCCGCCCGGTCATCCGAGCGCAACCGCCGTCTGTGGGAGCGCTTCCTGATCCATTACCCGACGCTGGTGCCGGGACGGGCCAACTGGGGCATCGATCCGATCGACCGGGTGCTGCCGCGCGACCTCGTCCTTGAGCTGGAGAGCCTTCCGGAGCAGCTTTCGCCATGATGAGCCTGCCATGATGAGTTTGCCATGATGACCTCACAGGAATTCCTCCAGATCGACCTGCCGGCCATGACGGCCGCGGTGCTCGCCTGCGTATCCTGCGCACTGGTCGGCAACTTCCTGGTGCTCCGGCGCCAGAGCATGCTGGGCGACGCCATCAGCCACGCGATCCTGCCTGGCATCGTCATGGGCTTCCTTGTCACCGGTACCCGGGCCGGCCTGCCGGTCATCCTGGGCGCGCTGGCGGCGGCCGTGCTCGCCGGCGTCCTGATCGAGGCGGTCCGCCGGCTGGGCCGGCTCGACGGCGGGGCGGCGATGGGCGTGGTCTTCACCGTCATGTTCGCGGGCGGCGTCGTCCTGATCGAGCAGGGCGCCGCCCGCGCGGTCGACCTGGATGCCGACTGCGTCCTCTACGGCCAGCTCGAAGCCATCCTGTGGCTGGCGCCGTCGGGCTGGTCCGATCTGGCCGACCCCTCCGTCTGGACCGAATTGCCGCATCAGGTCGTCGTCCTGGCGGCCGTGACGCTGCTGTGCGTCGTCTGCGTCACCCTGTTCTACAAGGAACTGGCGCTGACCTCGTTCGACCCACACCTCGCGACGACGCTCGGCTACCCGGCCGGTCTGTTCCATTACGGCGTCGTCGTGCTGGTGGCGGTCGCGGCCATCGCCTCGTTCGAGGCGGTCGGGTCGATCCTGGTCGTCGCCATGCTGATCTGCCCCGCCGCGACCGCGCGGCTGCTGACCGACCGGCTGCCGGTCCAGCTCTGGCTCAGCGTCGGGATCGGCGGCGCCACCGGCGCCGGCGGCTATCTGCTGGGCGCCTTCGGTCCGACGGTCCTGATGGGGGAGCCGGCCGATGCCTTGAACGCGGCGGGCATGATCGCCACGCTGGCAGGCGTCCTGCTGGCGGCGGCCATCCTGTTCGCCCCGCGTCACGGCATCCTCGGCCGGCGGCGCTCCGCCCTTCGCCTCGGTCCCGACGAAGCCCTTGGCGCGGAGCGCAACGATGTTGTCTCAAATGCGGTGACCCGTTAGGCTGTGGTGCCGTCAGACCGACGGTTGAACAACCTGACCCTCTATGACCAGTTTAGTCGAGCAGTACAGCCGATCCCGGCGCATGTTGCGCCGTTCAGCCCTTGCCGCCGTCGCGGGTATCCTGGCTATCGGCATCGTCTGGCTGCCGTCGCAGGAGGGTCCTGCCCAGCTTGCGCTGAAGATCGGCTGTACGATCGTCCTGTGGGCCATCGTGCTGATCGAGCTTGCCGTCACAGGTCACCGGGTCCGGCAGGCCCGTACGGCGGAACGCCGGGCCGAGCACACCCGGCAGTTGCTGGCGGAAGCGCTCGACGTGCTGCCCCAGGCCATCGCGGTCTTCGATCCCGCCGACCGTCCCGTGCTCGTCAACCAGCGCTATGCCGAACTGCAAGGCTCGCTGTCGCCTTTTTCCGGCGGCGCGGACACGGCGGGCGACGGCGAGCGTTCCCTGCCGGACGGGCGCTGGATCAGGATGGACGGGCACCGCACCCGCAACGGCTACCGGATCGCCGTCAGCAGCGACGTGACCGAGCTGAAGCGCCAGAAGGCGGAACTGGCCCGGCGGTCGCGCCTGCTCGAGATGACGCTGAACGCATCCGACCGGGGCGTCTGCATCTGGGGCGCCGACGGCCGCCTGACGATGTCGAACGCACAGGCGGTCCGCCTGCTCGACCTGCCGGCCGACCTGCTGACGGCAGGATGCCCCTTCGCCGATTTCCAGGCATTCCTTGCGGCGCGCGGCGAGGAGGCCCTGGCCGGTGCTGCCGAACCGGTGCCGCCCGAGTCGCCGCGCATTCCGGTCCGGTACGAATATGTCCGCCGGGACGGCCATGTGCTGGACGTGTTCGGCGCCGGCATGCCGGATGGCGGCCGGATGGTCTGCTACAGCGACGTCACGGCCGACCGCAGGGTGGAACGCGACCTGCGCGAGGCGGAGGAGCGGTTCCGCCGCCTGGCTTCGGCCACGCGGGAAGGCGTACTGGTCCATGACGGGAACGTCATCATCGACGCCAACGACGCGGCCCTGGTTCTGCTCGACCGCCCGCTCGCCGACCTGATCGGGCGCTCCGCCGAACGGCTGATCGCGCCGGCCGACTACGCGGCGCTGCGCGAGACCTTCGAGTGCGGCAGGACGCAGCACCGCGAGGCGTGGTTCCTGCGGCCCGACGGCAGCCGCATCCTGTGTGAGGTTTCCCAGCGGCTCGTCCCCCAGGGCGGGCGCTTCGCCGGGATCCTGACCTTCCACGACATCACGGGCTACCGCTGGGTCGAGGACCAGCTGCGGGCGGCACGGCAGCGGGCGGAAACGGAGAGGCGGGCCGGCTCCGATTTCCTCGCCGTCGTCGGCAAGGGACTGCGGGCTTCGCTGCGCGGCGTCCTGGACGTGCTTCGCCAGCTGTCGGAAGGACAGTTGGCCGCCGAACAGAGGGACCGCGTCCAGGCCGTCCGGAAGTCGGTCCAGACCATGGCCGCCACCCTGGCCGAAGTCGAAGATCTCGCCCGGGTCGAGAACGGCGCACGGCAGATCGCCGACAACGACTTCAACCTGATCGACCTGGTCGAGAGCGTCGTGGCCCCGCAGGCGGCCCAGGCGACGGCCAAGGGCATCGATCTGGTATCGTCGGTGGCGGCCGATGTCCCCCGTTCGGTGCGCGGCGATGCCGGGCGGCTGCGTCAGGTGCTGACGACCCTGATCGGGAACGCCGTCAAGTTCACCGAACAGGGAGGCGTCTCGCTGAGCCTGACCGCCTCCAGGGCCGAGGGCGGCGCCATGACGGAGCTGCGCTTCGACGTGGCCGATACG
>NZ_JCACHA010000696.1:0-1757 GCF_059503625.1 Skermanella sp. | reverse complement strand
TCGGCATCACGGCCGCGAACCATGCGCGCATCCTGGACGGAGCCGCCGGCAACGGGATGGCGCTTGCCATCGCCAGACGCCTGATCGAGCTGATGGGAGGCACCATCGGCTTCGACAGCGCCCCCGGCATCGGCACCCACTTCTGGTTCGTGGTCACGCTGGAATGCAGGACGGAGGACGGCGACGGCGGCCACGACTTCAGCGGCCTGCGCGTTCTTCTGATCGAGGGCAACGGCGCCAGCCGCAAGGCGCTCGCACGGCAGCTCGCCTCCTGGAACGCCGCCGTCCAGGCCGTACCGGATGGGGCCGCGGCGCTGGCCGCCGCAGCCTTGATCCCCGCAGCTTCGGCTACCGGAGAGGGGACGGTCCGGTCCGGTCCGTTCGATGTCGCGCTGATCGACAGCCATGACGCGGACCTGCCGGTCACGGCACTCGCCCGCCGCCTGCGCGACGCGGGCATCGTCCACCTGATCCTGCTCTGCCCGCCCGGCCACCCGGTCGAATGGCATCACCTGGAAGCGGCCGGCTTCTCATCCGTCCTGCGCAAGCCGGCGAGGGAGGCGATGCTGGCGGCGGCGCTGGGCGGCAAGCGGGTGATCGAACTCGGGCTGCCGGACGCCGTCCACGCGGATCGCGCGGGGCCGGGATGGGACGGCTTCGGCGATCCGGGCAAGGACGATGCGCCGAAGTCCATGGAAGGCGCGCGGAGACTGCTGCTGGTCGAAGACAGCGTGACCAACCAGCTGGTGGCCGGCACCCTGCTGAAGATCGCCGGCTTCCGGGTGGAAGTGGCGTCGAACGGCATGGAAGCCATTGCCGCGGTCAAGTCCGAGCCCTTCGATCTGGTGCTGATGGATATCGCCATGCCGGAAATGGACGGCATCGCCGCGACGAGGGCGATCCGCGCCCTGCCGGCGCCCGCAGGCAGGATCCCGATCATCGCCATGACGGCCAACGCGATGGTCGGCGACCGCGAACGCTTCCTGGAAGCCGGCATGAACGACTATGTGCCCAAACCGATCGAACGCCCCTATCTGCTCGCGACCATAGCCCGCTGGCTGCCGGCCGTACCGGCAGTGGTATGGCCGCAAGGCTCCGCGTCCGGCCAGGGCACCGCCGCCGGCGCCGCTTCCCCGCTCGACATGGCCTTGGACATCGGCGTGCTGGAACAGCTGCGGCACGACCTGGACGACATCGTCCTGCCCGACCTGATCGAGGCGTTCCTGGCGGAGGCGCGGCTGCGGAGCAGGCGCATGGCCGATGCCGCGGCGGTCGGCGACATGACGGTGATCGAACGGGAGGCCCATACCCTGAAAAGCTCCGCCAGCACCTTCGGCGCCGCACGTCTGGCTGAGGCGGTCAAGACGCTGGAACGGATCTGCCGATCGGAAGAACCGGCGGAGACGAACCTGCTGTGCGGCGAGATCCTGGCACTGGTCGAGGAAGCCGCCGGCGCCTACCGGGCCCTTGGGGTGGTGGCGGCCGCGGACGCCACGGAAAGCGGCGCTCAGGACAGGCAAACCTGAGGTTCAGATCATCCGGGCATATGAAAAGGGAGGAAGGCGACGGCCCTCCTCCCCTGCTTGCCGATAACTGAATTCTACAGTTTGAATCCGGCGGTAGATTTCAATGATGGAGTCGATGCGGAAAACTCGATACGGCTCAGTCAGCCAGACTGATGTTCACAGCCGCTTCCTTGCCGTTATTGCCGCGCGCCAGTTCATAGCTGACTTTCTGGCCTTCGTTCAGACTGCGGA
>NZ_JCACHA010000695.1:0-11768 GCF_059503625.1 Skermanella sp. | reverse complement strand
GTCTACGCGACCGGTGCCCACACGGAATTCGGCCTGTTCGGCGTGCCGCTGCCGCTGACCGTCATCCAGATCCTTGCGGTCGATCTTGCCACGGACATGCTGCCGGCCTTGGCGCTGGGCGCTGAACCGGCGCATGGCACCGCCATGACCATGCCGCCCTGAGCGCCACCTTCTGCCGGCTGTTCGGATCCAGTACGATACATGTGGATGACAGCGGAGTGGCCCTGTCACTGTGACCGAAAACCGGAAGCATTTGCGGCACGCTGCCCGTCTGCCGATATCCTGCCGGACCTGAGCCAAGGCTGGTTCGCTGGTGCCCTGCTGGAGTTCCGCCCACTGAGTTAAGTATGACGACTTACCCCGTTGAAGGGCCGCCCGTGCTATGCAATCACCGCCAATGGCGGCGGGGTCAATTTCCGGACGACTGAAAATGTAGGCGTGATCGTCATCGGGGCCATCGCGGATTCTGCGGGGTAGGAACGATCAGATCGGGGTAGATTTTCACCGGACTGGATATCATCTCTCATTTCCAAAATTCGCCAATGCCAGCGCCCGCTCAAGCCGCTCGCGGTTCACGGCGCGGAGCCTCTGGAAGCCGGTTTCCCGCGCCATCGCTGCAACAGCGGCTTCGCCGATAATCCCCATGGCAAGTACTTCGCGGGCAAGCGTGGCCAGTTCCGGCATGGCAATCTCGTCAATGGGCCGCGCTTCCAACCCTGTCGGGCGCCGAAACGCGGGAAAGCCGGTTATGTCGGACTCTGAGGCCCAGATGAACAGGCCGGTCTCCTCCTGGCTCATCGGCAAGCGCCCGCGGACCAGCGTCATGATCCGGTCCCGGATCTTCGGACCGGTGCGTGCCCAGCCATGGGCACGGGCGATGCGCTTGGCCAGCACGTCGTCGCGCACGGGGCCTTCGACGGCAGCCACATGCTCGATCATTGCGATGAGCCGAGCGTCGTAAGCGCTCGCGTAAAAGGCGTCCGCATCGATACCATTCACCACGGAGGCCGGATCGGCCTCGCGGAAATGGTCCTTTCGGGCCTGCGCCGCCGGGCTGTTGCCGGTCGACGGAGCCCTGGCAACCATCAGGTCGGCACCTTGGAACAGATCGTCGGCGGGGCGATGGGTCTCCGTGGGGAAAGGCGGAACCTCGGCCGATGGCCGCCCGGTGCCGTCCGGTGCCGTCTCTTCGTCTTCTCCGTCCTCTCCGGCATCCGCTATTTCCTCCGACGGCATTTCCGGAGCCGCCGCAGCCGCTGCCGCTTCCGCCAGCCTTCGAGCCTCCTCCTCGGCCCTCCGGGCGCGGCTCGCTTCCAGCAGCCCCCGCAGCCGCGTCTCGACCTTCTCCAGCGCGCTATCGTGATCGTGCCACCAGTCCGTGGACCAGATCCGCACGATCTCCCAGCCCAACCCGCGTAGCACCTGCTCGCGCAGCTTGTCGCGGTCGCGCGCCGTGGCGGAGCGGTGATAGGTGGCGCCGTCGCATTCGATACCGGTGAGGTAACGCCCTGGCGCATCCGGATCGACTACCCCCAGGTCGATGCGGAACACCGAGACGCCGACCTGCGGATGGACCTGCCAGCCCCTGGCGGCCAGCGCCCTCGCGACCTCCGCCTCGAACGGGCTGTCGTGCCCGCCGATACTGCCGCGCACGGCCTCGGCAATGGCGCGCGGGCCGCGTTCGGCGAACTCCAGGAAGTGCTTGAGGTCGCGCACGCCCTCTGCCGACGTGCGCGACAGGTCGAACTGCTCGGGCCGCAGGCTGGAGAAGACGCGCAGCCCGTGCCGGGCGCGGGTGATCGCGACGTTCAGACGGCGCTCGCCGCCTGTCTTGTTCATCGGGCCGAAATTCATCGACACCGCGCCGCTGCGGTCGGGGCCGTAGGTAATCGAGAAGTAGATGATGTCCCGTTCGTCGCCCTGGACATTCTCCAGGTTCTTGACGAATACCGGCTCCAGCACATCCTCGGCGAAGAACTGCTCCAGATCCGGCGACTTGCGGCGAGCCTCGTCGAGCAGGTCCTCGATCAGCTTCTGCTGCTCGGAATTGAAGGTGACGACGCCGGCGGTCAGTTTCGAAGCCCGGAAATCCGGGTCCTTGAGCCGTGCCACCAGATCGTCCACCAGGGCTCGGGCCTCCGGCTTGTTGATGCGGGCGCCGCCCTTCTCGTAGACGCCGTCCGCCACGTGATGGAAGCTGACGGCGCGGTCGTCGGTCACCGGCGAGGGGAAGGTGACCAGTCCGCCTTCGTAGTACCGGTGGTTGGAGAATGCGATCAGGCTCTCGTGCCGGCTGCGGTAGTGCCAGGACAAATTGATCACCGGCAGGTTGGCGCCCAGGCATTCGTCGAGGATGCTCTCCAGATCCCCTTCGACATCGGAATCCTCGTCCGAAGCGGCCTCCGCCCGGTCGAAGAAGGCAGTCGGCGGAAGCTGCTTGGGATCGCCGACCATGACCACCTGCCGGCCGCGCGCAATGGCGCCGATGGCGTCCCAGACCGGGATCTGCGATGCTTCGTCGAACACCACGACATCGAACGGCGCCGTATCGGCCGCCAGGAACTGGGCGATCGACAGCGGGCTCATCAGCAGGCAGGGTGCCAGCTTGGCGGTTGCCGTAGGCAGCCGCCCGAGCAACTCGCGCAACGGCATGTGGCTGCGCTGCTTCTGCATCTCCCGGCGTAGCACGCCCCATTCGGAACTGCCGGTGACGCCGTCGGGCGCCGGCAGTTCCGCGCACAGGTTGGCGCGGACATAGGCGCGGGTCAGCTCGGTGAAGCGGTCGTCCAGTGCCCGGAAGTCGGCAATCCGCTTGTCCTGTTCGGCCGACACGAAGGAGCGCAGCACTTCGTCTCCGTCCACCATGGCGTCGAGCCACCACCGGCAATAGCCGGTTTCGAATGCCTCGCGCAGCCGGCCCGGCGCCACCGCGCCGCGCTCGACCGCATCGACCAGCGGCGCCAGACCCCGGGCCATGGCCGCGTTCCGCGTCTTCCGCCACGCGCACCACAGGTTCATCCGGCGTTCCAGCGGGAGAATGCCCCTGCACGTCTCGGTCACGGCGTCAGGGGTCTCCCCGGCGCTCTTGTCGAGGTCGGGCGAGGTCGCCGACGCAAGAGCGGAAAATGCGTCGAGCGCTCGGCCATACGCCGCTTCGGCCCGAAGCAGCGCGTCGGCCGCGCCGGCCACCGGACCATCGCGTCCCAGCAGCGGGTTGCCTTCGCCCAGCAGGCTCTCCAGCGGGCGCTTGATCGCCGCGATCCCCTCCAGCGTCGAGGCCAAACCGGTGATCGCCGTAGTCAAGGCCTGGTGGAAGGTCAAGGCCGCCTCGACAGTATCCAGCCGCGTCTTCAACCCGGCCCAGACGCCGCCGGTTGCGGCGCGCAGATCGTCGAAGCCGGCGACCTCCCGGTCCAGCACGCGCAGGTCCAGCAGCCGACGGTAATCCGCCTTCAGTGCGGCGCCGCACTGTCCCTCGGCGACGGCGGCGAGGCCGTCCTCGTTCCAGGGCGCTCCGGCCAATGACAGCGGCACGACCTCCCGGAAGGCCAGACCCGCCTTTACCGTATTAGGATCGGTGGCGCGCCCGGACCATAGGTATTCGGTCCCGGTCAGACCGGCTGCCAGTGCGTCCAGATCGCGCTCGACATCGCGCAACGCCGACAGGTGTTCGAGATCGCCCGAGACATCGGGTTCTTTTGCGGTGCTGGTGGCAGCGGCGATCAGCGCAGTGACCACTTGCTTGCGCCGGATGCCTTTCATCGGCCACATGGACTGCTCGGCCCGTATCCAGTCGGCCTTGAGGGCATCCAGGTCGAGTGCCGTAGCATCGTCGCGATAGGGCACCGACAGTCTGGCCGCGATCTGGCGATGGAGTGCCAGCAACTCGATCCCCTGTTTCAGCGCTTGGACGGCCGCGTCGTTCAGCGGCGGCGACAACTCGGAGGCCAGGGCTTGCCTTTGGGCTAGAAACTCCAGCCCCTGATTCAGGCGGTCGGCCACCATGCGGAAGTCCGGCCGCAGCACGAACCGCCAGTCCCGCCCGGCGGCGTTCGGCAGGCTGCGCGCGAGCCCTGCCAAGCCGTCGCGGACTCGGCGGGTAAGCGCCATATCCGGTAGGCCTACGCCCTCGCGGAACCGCGCGGCGGCGGAAATCAGCGCGTCCGCCGCACCGGCAAGGCCGCGTACCGCCTCCATCAGCCGATTTTGCCACAGCGGCGACCATTCACCGTGCGCGATGACCGCGAGCGGACTGCCGGTTATGCCGCCAACTTCGCGGGCGTGCAGGTCCAGGGTCTCGACCAATTCCCGAAGCTCGTCCAGGGCATCGACGTCGAGCGCGTCGGCGGAAGGCCAGGACAGGCCCAGGGCGGGCTGGTCGCGCCCTGCCACCACGCGGCCGATCGCGGCATAGGCGCTCAGCCCATTGCGATGCCGGTGGTGCAGGTGCTCGACGAAGACGTTCAGGCGGTCGCGCAGCACCTTCAGCCGTTGCGCCTCCCGTCGCCATTCCTGGGGGTCGATGACGCCGCGCGCCTCCCACGACCGGCGAAGCTGCTCCAGCACGTCAGTCTTGCGCGCCTTGCTCGAATGTAGCTCCAAGCAGAATTCGCCGAGCCCGACATCGCGCAGGCGGCGATAGACCACGTCCAGCGCCGCGATCTTCTCGGAGACGAACAGAACGGTCCTGCGCTCCGCGAGGCACTGGGCGATCAGGTTGGCGATGGTCTGGCTCTTGCCCGTGCCGGGCGGCCCGACCAGGACGAAGTCCTTGCCCTTCGCTCCGGCCATCACCGCCGCGAGCTGTGAGGAATCGGCCGGCAGCGGGCAGAAGGTCTCCTCCGGCCCGTGGCTGGCGTCGAGCTTCCGCACGTCCGGGAAGGCGACCGTGGAAGGGTAGGGGTCGCGCGGCGTGTCGATCAGGTGGCGCACCACCGGGTTCTGCCTCAGCGTGTCGGTCCGCTCGGCCAGATCCTTCCACATCAGGTATTTGGCGAAGGAGAAGGTGGCAAGCACGACATCCTCGGCTACTTCCCAGCCCTTGATGTCCTTCACCGCCTGGGCGACCGCCTTCCAGATTCCGGCGACATCAATGCCGTGGGCGTCGCTGGGCAGCGCACCTTCGACGGCGGGGATGCCAAGGTGGAAGTCCTGTCGCAGCATTTGCAGCAAGGTCGGGTTGAACCGGGGTTCGTCGTCGTGCACCACCAGTGTGAAGCCCGACCGGACGCTCTTGCGCTTGAGCGTCACCGGCAGCAGGATCAGCGGCGCGCGGAACCGTTTGTCGTCACGGGCGTCGCGCGTCCAGGACAGGAAGCCCAGCGCCAGGAACAGCGTATTGGCGCCACCCTCCTGAAGGGCGGTGCGGGCGGACCGGTACAACTCGGTCAAACGCGCATCCAGTTCGTCGGCGCCGATACCGGTCAGAACCTCGCTGCGTTGCAGAGCGTCGAGCGCATGGGCGCGATGCAGGTCCTCATGGGTGCGGCCCTCGTGGATCGCTTGGCTGCGCGGGTCGCCGCCGTCCATTAGCTCGGGCCTGGGCCGCAGCCTGAGCGCCTTGCCGTCCGACAGCAGATCCTCCAGTAGTCCCGGATCGGCAGCGTCCAGCCTGATGGCGCGCTTGCCGGCCTTGAAGTTGAGCAGGGCGTTGCGCGATGATAGGTCCAGAAGCTTTCGCTGCCAGCGTTCCAGCCGGTCCTGCGGCGTCGCCGGTTCGGCATCGTCCGCCACGACGACGGGAGCGTCGGCCAGACCGGGCGGCGCCTCGTCGAAAGCCGGCGGGGCGGGATCGGACGGCGCCGCTTCGGCCGTCGCGGCCGGAGCTTCCGTACCGGCCAACGGCCGGATGCGCTGGATACGGGCGCGCCGGATGTCCACGGCAAGCTGGAATTCGTGCTCCCGCGACTCGGCGATCTGTCTGACGCCATGTTCGATGGCAGTGCCGAAGGATGGGCAGGGCCGCTGCGTCACCAGCGTCGTTTCGAACAGGATCAGTTCCTTGAGCTGCACTCGCTTGCGCAGCGCCGTGATGTCGTCGACCAGCGGCGTGGTGAACTCCTCGGCGGTCAGCCAGACGCCGGCGAAGGCATGACCCTGCGTGAACACGACCAGGGGATTGAGGCCGCAATGTTCTAGAGCCGCGCACAGTAGCAGTGTGGAATCGAGACAGGTGGCAAGACCGGACTCCAGGATCTGCGACGGTCCACGGACCTTCTGGCCGGCCTGCTCGAAGCTGGGCGGCGGCAGAGCGTAGTCCAGCCCCAGGGCGCCGACGGCGGCCCATAGCGCGGATGCCATCTCCCAAACCCGCTTCGGTCCGCCCGCAGTGCCGTCGAGAGCGCCGCTCTTGCCGTGCCGGCGCAAGATCTCGGCGGTCTGTTTCAGCAGGCGCTCGACCGCCGGATCGTTGGGCTGGACGAAGGCGGCGACCATCTCCGGCATGTGCCCGATGCCGCCCCACTGATTGCGTGCCAGCAGTTCGATCGGCACGGCGAGGCGGGCGACCGGTTCGCCGGCTGATGTGGCGACCAGATGCGCCGTCGCCGTCTCCGCCTCCGTCAGGCGGCCCAGCAAAGCGCCGTCCAAGGCGATATCGAGCTTCGGCAGGCGATAATGCTGCCCCGCCCCAACGCTGTCGATCCGCCACGTCTTCGGCGTCAGGAACGGCGGTTCGCTGGACAATGTCAGATCGACGCCGCCGAGCGCATCCGCGCCGTCGTTGATCAGCGTCAGCTCGCGCAGCACGGGCACGGCGTTCTGGTGGAAAGCGAGGCTTAGGCGCGGCGCTATTGTCGCTTCGATGCGAACTGCCGGCGCGCTGCCCGCATCCGAGGGTTCCTTGTCCATATCCACGGCCGTAATTTCCGCACCGGTCATGACGAGCGCCGCTCCAACGTTGACAGTTGCGCCGGAGAGTAACTTGGGCGCGATGGCGAAAGCATATCACACACGTTTTCCGAGATGTGACGGCTTCTTGCCGCAGCGCGTCGCCAGAGGTGGGCCGATAGGATCAATCTTCCGGCATCGGCCGGTTCTCGCATGTCGCCTGCCAGGGCAGTTCACCGAGATATTGACGCCATGGCAAAGGTGTGTATCCGGTCTGCCTGCGTTTCGGTGACTGTTCCGTGAAGTGGACCGAGGCGGACGATCATCCAAGGCATGCTTCACACCGCTCATCGTTCTAGATGCGCGTTCCCGCAAGCCCCCTTCATGACGGTGGAGGGCAGGGGCGGCTGGATTCTTCAGCCCCCTCCACCCGGTGACGGGCCGGTACTCCGGCCCTCCGGTCATGCGGCCCGGATACGATTGAAGAAGCGGTCGATCTCCTTGTCCAGCACGGCGGCTTCGCGGCGCAGGTCCTCGGCAGCGGCATTGACCTCGTCGGCGGCTCCGCCGGTCCGGTTGGCATCCTCCGTTACGCCCAGGATGTTGGAGGAAACCTCCTGAGTGCCGCGGGCGGCTTCGTTGGTGTTGCGGGTGATTTCGCGCGTTGCCGAAGCCTGCTGTTCCACCGCCGAGGCGATCGCCGCCGAGGTCTGGTCGATCTCCTCGACCGTCGCGGCGATGCCGACGATCGCGTCCACGGTCAGCCGGGTGGAGGACTGGATCGCGGCGATCTGGCTCGAGATTTCCTCGGTCGCCTTCGCGGTCTGGCCGGCCAGGTTCTTCACTTCGTGCGCGACGATCGTGAAGCCCTTTCCGGCTTCGCCGGCACGGGCCGCCTCGATCGTGGCGTTCAGCGCCAGCAGGTTGGTCTGGTTGGCGATCTGCTGGATCAACCCGACCACGGCGCCGATCCGCTGTGCCGCATCGTCCAGGGCGCGTACCGTCTCGCCGGTCTGCTGCGCTTCGGACACGGCGCTGCGGGCACGGCCGGCGGCATGGGTGACCTGACGCCCGATCTCCGCGATCGAGGCGGCCAGCTCTTCGGTCGCGGCTGCGACGGTCTGGACGTTGGCGGAGGTCTCCTCGGAGGCGCCCGCGACCACGGTAGCCCGCGATTTGGACGAGTCCGCGACGCTCGTCAGATTTTCCGACGCTGCGTTCATCCGCTCCGCCGATGCGCCGAAGTTTTCGAGGACGCGCGCGACGGTCGAGCCGAACTCCGCGACGGCGGTCTCCATCTCGCGGTGGCGCGTTTCCTTGCGGACCTGCTCCTCCTGCTGCTCGCGCTGAAGCCGAAGGGTCTCCCCGGCGTTGTTCTTGAAGGTGCCCAGCGCACCGGCCAGACGTCCGATCTCGTCGCCTCGTCCGGTATAGGGGATCTCGCCCGACAGGTCGCCCTGGGCGACGCGCAGCATCGCCCCGGTGATGCCGTCGATCGGCCGCAGGACCCGCCTGCGGATGACTGCCAGAGCGCCGCCCCCGATCGCAACAGCCAGCACCAGCAAGCCGGCTTGCAGTGTCAGGTTTCTCGAAGCCTCGGACGACTTCACGTCCGCGTGCTGGACGATGGCGTCCAATGCCGCCTCGCAAACCGCGACCAGGCTGTTGGTTCCGGCGTCGATCGCCTTGCTGAACTCCGCTGCCCCGACCGGCGCATCCTTGCCGGCGGCGACGGCCTGAAGGATCTCGTCGCTCAGCTTGACGGTGGTGCCGAAATGGACGGACTGCGCAGCGTCGGCGGCGGTCACGAGCGGCTTCGGCATGCCGGGACGTCCGACTATCTCCCGAACCAGTTTCCAGCCGGCATCGGTCTTACCGCGCAGCTCCGCGATCTTGGCGCGGTTCTCGACCGAGATGGCTTTGTCCTTGATGATGGCAGCAACCGGGTACTTCTCCAGGCCGGCGGCATCGCGGGCCAGATAGGCCGCGTCCTTGACCGCGACTTGAACGGCGGTGAAGGCGTCGACGTCGCCGAGCCGCGCCGTCAGTCTTCCGGAAATCAGTTCCAGCTGGTCGACCAGGGCCGTGATGGTGGCATTCGCCTCCTTCGCGATCCCGTCGCGGCGCGCCGGCAACGGCTGGCGCAGGGCCTTGTCGATTTCCGGGCGCAACGCCACCAGCCGGTCGCTCCGCGCCTTGAGTTCCGCCATCTCGGCTGCATCGGCGCAGTCGTTGCCGCCGCAGGCCGCGATCAGCGATTCCAGCGCGGGACCCGATTTGGATCGGAGGACTTCCAGACCGGCAACGGCGGCTGCCGGGGCGGCATCCTGGGCTTCCAGCGGAAGGCGGGTGCTGCCGCGCTCGATCCTGACGTTCTGGAGTGCCGTGAAGACATCGCGGCCGGCATGCGCCAACTCGCCCGCCCGCTCAGCGGATCGGACGGCTCCGAAGGCGCCGATCAGAGTCGAGCCGGTAATGCCGACCAGGATGAGGCAGAGCGTGGCGACGATCAGGTTGAGCGACGTTCCGATACCGGGAGAGCTGAAACGCCGCGGCGCGGACGGGATGGATGGCATGGTAAATCCTTGATTGCGCTTCTTATCGGGGCGGGGCCAATCGGTTCAGTGGGGCGGCCAAGTGCGTGCCATCGTCGGCAAATCAAGTTAATTCGACGCTAACGTGTTGATAGACCTTGGATATATGCCGTTGGTCCGGGCTGCTTGTGCCCAGTGCGGCGACGACCGTCCGATCCGTCCGTGCATTTGCCCGGCCATAAGCCGCTGCCGACGAAAACCCTCCTGGGACATGTCCTCAGGCCACCGCGGCCGGAAATCGTGCCCGCACCGCAGCGAGAGCCGCCGGACCCGCCGTGTCCACCGTCCGCGCCAGATCGACGGCCCGTTCGGCGCTTCCCTCCCGGCAGGCGGTCTCGAGTTTGCGGGCCAGTTCGGAAACCCGGAACGCGCCCATGTTGCCCGCCGTCGAGGTGAGGTCGTGAGCTTCCCGCCGCAGACCATCCAGGTCGCCGGAGTCCGCCAAGTGCCGGATGCGGTCCAGGCGCGCCTCGGCGTTCTCCAGGAAACATGCCACGAGTTCGTCGAAGTCGGCCTGGGGCACCGTACCTTCCAGCCCGGCAAGTCCCTCGGGATCGAATACCGCGGCGGCGCCGTCCTCCAGGGAGGCCTCCCTGAGCTTCGCTCCGCCGCCGGCCCAGCAGGCGACGGTGGCGAGGAAGCGTGCCCGGTCGAAGGGCTTGGCGACGATATCGTCCATGCCGGCCGCCAGATACTCCTCCTGCATGCCCGCCATGACGTTGGCCGTCATCGCGATCACCGGCACCCGGCCGGCATCCCCTGCCAGGGCGCGGATACGCCGGGTCGCTTCCAGGCCGTCCATAACAGGCATCTGGACGTCCATCAACACCAGATCGAAACCTCCGGGAGCCGCTGCAGCCACGCCGGCGGCGCCATCCTCGGCTATCTCGACTTCGTAGCCTTCGACCGCCAGGGTCATCGACGCCACGCGCTGATTGATCCGGTTGTCCTCGACCAGCAGGATTCTGCAGCCCTGCCCACGCCGTGCGGCCGGTGCTGCAGCCTGCTCGGGTGCGGTTTCCGGCGTCGTCGTGCTGTACAGGCGCGCCAGGCAGTCAAGCAGGGCCTGCCGGCGGAACGGCTTGACCAGCAGGGCGTCGAAGCGAAAGCCTGGGTCGGAACCCTTGTCCAAGCCGCCCGCCGATGACAGCAGCACCAGCTTGGCCTCGGCAAAGCGCGGGTTGGGCCGGATCCAGGCCAGCAGTTCCTCGCCGGACATGCCGGGCATCAGGTGGTCGATCAGCACCAGGTCGTGCGGCGTTCCCTCATCCCAGGCGCGGTTGAGCTCGGACAGCGCCTCCATGCCGTTCGCCGCGGTATCCACGGTGAGTTCAAGCCCCTCGAGCTGGTGGCGCAGGATGCGCCGGTTCAGGTCAAGATCGTCCACCACCAGCACCCGCAGCCCGCTGGCCTGCGTCGGCAGCGTTGCCGCGCTGACTGCCGGCATTTCGGCCTTGGGCAGTGGGAATTCGATGCTGAAGGTCGTGCCGCGCCTCGGCTCGCTGTGCACGTCGATCGATCCGTCCATCAGCGCTACGAGATCGCGGCAGATCGCAAGACCCAGGCCGGTGCCGCCGAAGCGGCGGGTGATCGAGGCATCGGCCTGCGAGAACTTCTGGAACAGGCGCATGCATTGAGCCTGACTCATGCCGATTCCGGTATCGGACACCTCGATGCGAAGCGCGGCCATACCGTCCCGGGCGCCGGCATTGCGAACCTCTACCCCGACGCTGCCGGTCTCGGTGAACTTGACGGCGTTGCCGACCAGGTTGAGCAGGATCTGGCGGATCCGGGTCGGGTCGCCACGGTACGCGCCGGCCGCTTCCGCATCGATCAGGCTGCCCAGTTCTATCCCCTTCTCCCGCGCCTTCGGCACCAGCAGGGCGGTCACGCTTTCGACGAGGTCGACAAGGTCGAAGTCGATCAGCTCCAGGTCGACCTTGCCGGCCTCGAGCTTGGAAACGTCCAGGATGTCGTTGATCAAGCCGAGCAGCGCGTCGGCGCTCTCCTTGATCGCCTCGGCACAGGACCGCTGGTCCGGCTCGAGCGAGGAGTCGAGAAGCAGCGCCGTCATGCCGAGAACGCCGTTCATGGGTGTCCGGATCTCGTGGCTCATGTTGGCCAGGAAGTCGGACTTGGCGCGATTGGCCGCCTCTGCCGCCAGCTTCGCCGCGTCGAGATCCTCCGCCAGCTCGGCCAGGTGCGCCGCCTGCTCTTCCAGGCGCTCGTTCGCAAAGCGGGCTTCGGCAAGCGCGCGGTTGCGTTCCGTCAGATCGGCCAGCGCGCCGACGAACATGACACCCTCGGGGGTTTGGAACTCGCCGAGGGAGAGCTCGACCGGCAGGG
>NZ_JCACHA010000694.1:0-11725 GCF_059503625.1 Skermanella sp. | reverse complement strand
CTATTGTCAGATGAACGAATGCGCGGCGCAGCCGGGCTTCGATCCGGCATCGGTCAAGCTGACGGTCAACCGCTGGATCGTCGGCGAGGTCGCCAAGACTGCCGCCCGTGCGGCAGAAGCCATCGAAGCCTACCGCTTCAACGATGCGGCCAATGCCCTGTACCAGTTCAGCTGGAACACCTTCTGCGACTGGTATCTGGAGTTTACCAAGCCGATCCTCAACGGTGACGACGCCGAAGCCAAGGCGGAGACCAGCGCCACCACCGGCTGGGTCCTCGACGAGATCCTTCAGCTCCTCCATCCCTTCATGCCCTTCATCACCGAAGAGCTTTGGGAAAAGCTCGGCACCGGCCGGGAACACGGCCTGATCCGAGCTTCATGGCCGCAGTTCGGCTCCGACATCGCCGATGCTTCGGCGGAGACGGAAATGGACTGGGTCGTCCGCCTGATCTCCACGGTGCGCGGCGTCCGCTCCGAAATGAACGTCCCGGCGGGCGCCCAGATCCCGCTGCTGCTGAAGGATGCTGCGCCCGGGACGGTGCAACGGCTCGATACCTACCGCGACATCATCCTACGGATGGCCCGCCTGTCCTCCGCCGACACGACTTCCGATGCGGCTCCCAAGGGCTCCATCCAGGCTGTGCTGGACGAAGCGACCGTCGTACTTCCCCTGGCCGGCGTCATCGACGTCGATCAGGAGAGGGCACGCCTGTCGAAGGAGATCGACAAGCACGCCGCGGAGATCGCCAAGATCGACCAGAAGCTCGGCAATGCCAACTTCGTCTCCCGCGCGCCCGCGGAAGTGATCGAGGAACAGCGCGACCGCCGCGCCACGGCCGAAGCCGCCAAGCAAAAGCTGGCCGAAGCCCTGGCGCGGCTGAGCGCCACCTGACGCGACACCTGGGGGATGATCTCAAAATCATCCCCCAAATCCGTCATAGCCTCAAGCCGCCATGTCCCCCGATCGTCATGCCAAGACTTGATCTTGGCATCTCCTGGCGTCGATTAAGCGGATTAGGCAAACTTCGTAGTGATTCTTGGTCTAAGACCAAGATCCGGAGAGATTGACCTTTAAGAATACTTTCGGCATGTAGGTCGGTCTAAAGCGAAGCGGCAGCCGACAAGCAGGCGCGTCTATGTCGGCTGCCGCTTCGCTTTAGACCGACCTACGGCATGAGGGTCTTTAGCAGTCAACTTCTTTGGCGCTTCGTTAGTTTTTTCGGTGACAGTGTAAATTACTGCCAAATAAATCGGTGGCAGTTTCGTAATAATCCACTTGCTGCCCACACCAACGGCTTTCCCAGCCAACTCTCTACACACAGCGCTCACAACGATTGACGACGCCAGCGAAAAAGGATAATAATCCTCTCATCAACATCCCGGAAAGTGCCCGCCATGCCCCAGTCTGCTGAAGTTTCAGCCGATACCCCGTTCCATGCCCGCACGCCGGAGCAGCCGCTCCCGCACCGGCAGGAGGCTTTCGCGCGGCACGTGGCCGCCGGCCGCAGCCTGACCGAAGCTGCGCGGCTGGCGGGCTATGCCTGGGACAGCGCGCGCCAGACGGGGTCGCGCCTGATGAAGGAGCCGCACATCGCGGCACGGGCGGCCCATCTTGCCCATGCGAGGGACGATCAGCGGCAAGGCGAACTGGACGAACTGGTGTCGGTCCTCAAGCGCGTCATGATCGACAGCATGGGACGGCAGAACGACTTCGCCGCCCTTCGCGCCATCGACATGATCGCCCGCCTGCGCGGCCTCGTGCCGACTGCGGCCAAGCGATCCAGCGGCCTCGAAACGGCATTGGAGGAAATGCGTCTTCAAGAGCCCAAGCCCGGCGAAGTGGAAGAGGAAGCCGGGCAGGGGGCCGAACAAGGCGACGGCATCCCCTCGCGGGGACCCGCCCCGGACGCCGAATCCGACACCGTTTTCGATCCGCCGATGCCTCCGGAAGCGCCGGCGGCGGTCGATGCCTCACCGGCGCCCGAACCGGCGCACCCCCGCTCCATGGACCGGTCGGTTCAGCGTGCCGCCGCACTGGAAGCCAACCGCGCCGCCGTCAGGCGGCGGATCTTCTGTTGCGAACACCTGCTGACCCTTCACCCGGAGCTATCCGGCAGAATAGATGACCCGAGCGACGCTCTGGCCTACTTCGACGAGAGCGACCGGTTGCTGCCAACGGAGCTCTGGCCGTCGGACACCATTCCGGCCTCCGTTCCCGCCGGCGGCGAGGGGCCGGCCCCCGGTAATGACGTTTGATGACATCTGTGCCCTTTTACCGGGGGTGTTGCGCCCCGGAATCCATGCGGCAGCCGCTTCCCTCCCATCCGGACCGCAAACCGGACTGGGCTTTGCCGGAACACGGCGCTATGTTCCGACGCAAGAAATGCAGCCCCACGGGGACCTGAAAGCAACAAGAGGGAGTCGGCCATGCCCTACGGCGACAAGAAAACAACCACCTGGGACAAGTCCAATCTGCCGAGCCGGCATGTCTCCGTTGGACCGGAGCGGGCGCCGCACCGCTCCTATTATTATGCCATGGGAATGACCGAGGAGGAGATCGCGCAGCCGTTCATCGGTGTCGCGACCTGCTGGAACGAGGCGGCCCCCTGCAACATCTCGCTCAACCGCCAGGCTCAGGCCGTCAAGATCGGCGTCAAGGCGGAGGCCGGGACCCCGCGCGAGTTCACCACCATCACCGTGACCGACGGCATCGCCATGGGCCATGCCGGCATGAAGTCGTCGCTGGTCAGCCGGGAAATCATCGCGGATTCGGTCGAGGTGACGATGCGCGGCCACTGCTACGACGGGCTGGTCGGGCTGGCCGGCTGCGACAAGTCGCTGCCCGGCATGATGATGGCGATGGTGCGGCTCAACGTTCCAAGCGTCTTCATGTATGGCGGTTCGATCCTGCCCGGCCGCTACAAGGGCAAGGACGTCACGGTCCAGGACGTGTTCGAGGCGGTCGGCGCCCACAGCGCCGGCAAGATGAGCAACGAGGACCTGCACGAACTGGAATGCGTCGCCTGTCCTTCCGCCGGGTCCTGCGGCGGCCAGTTCACCGCCAACACGATGGCCTGCGTCTCCGAAGCGATGGGTCTGGCGCTCCCCGGTTCCGCCGGCGCTCCGGCTCCCTATGAGAGCCGCGACGCCTATGCCGAAGCCTCCGGCCGCGCAGTGATGGAACTGATCCGGCGCAACATCCGCCCGCGCGACATCGTCACGCGCAAGGCGCTGGAAAACGCCTGCGTCGTCGTCGCCGCGTCGGGCGGTTCGACCAATGCCGGCCTGCACCTGCCCGCCATCGCGCATGAATGCGGGATCGAGTTCGACCTGCACGACGTCGCCGAAGTGTTCAAGCGCACTCCCTACATCGCCGACCTAAAGCCCGGCGGACGCTACGTCGCCAAGGACCTGTTCGAGATAGGCGGCGTACCGGTCCTGATGAAGGCACTGCTCGACGGCGGCTACCTCCACGGCGACTGCATGACGGTGACCGGCAAGACGATCGCCGAGAACCTCGCCGACGTCGTGTTCCCGACCGATCAGGACGTGATCCGCCCGACCAGCGACCCGATCACCCCGACCGGCGGCGTCGTCGGATTGCGCGGCAACCTCGCTCCGGGCGGCGCCATCGTCAAGGTGGCCGGCATGAAGAAGCTCCAGTTCTCCGGCCCCGCCCGCGTGTTCGACTGCGAGGAGGAAGCCTTTGCCGCCGTCGAGCGCCGCGACTACAAGGAAGGCGAAGTGATCGTCATCCGCTACGAAGGACCGCGCGGCGGTCCCGGCATGCGCGAGATGCTGTCCACCACCTCGGCCATCTACGGCCAGGGCATGGGCGACAAGGTGG
This sequence comes from Skermanella sp., assembly GCF_059503625.1. NCBI lineage: Bacteria > Pseudomonadati > Pseudomonadota > Alphaproteobacteria > Rhodospirillales > Azospirillaceae > Skermanella > Skermanella sp. The sequence goes on along the minus strand of NZ_JCACHA010000694.1, from coordinate 7,878 downwards.
CCCTGATCACCGACGGCCGGTTCTCCGGCGCCACGCGCGGTTTCTGCATCGGTCATGTCGGTCCCGAAGCGGCGGTCGGCGGACCGATCGGCCTGCTGAAGGACGGCGACATCATCTCGATCGATGCCGACGCCGGCACCATCTCGGTCGGACTGTCGGACGACGAGCTGGCGGAACGCCGCAAGGCCTGGACTGCTCGCCGTCACGACTTCCAATCCGGCGCTCTCTGGAAATACGCTCAGACCGTCGGTGATGCGGAGAAGGGAGCGGTCACCCATCCCGGCGGGGCGGCGGAAACCCACTGCTACGCCGACATCTGATCGTATCGGCGCGCCCGTCCCACTCCAGCTTGAACAGGTCAGGCGCCTCGCATCATGATCTTCGTCCTGTCGAAGCTGGGGTGGGCGCTTGTCCGCCCCGGCAACCTGCTTGCCCTGATGCTGATCCTGGGGCTGATGTTCCAGGCCGCACGCCGCCCGCCGTTCGAACGTCCGGGAAAAAAGCTGGTCATGGCATCCGTGCTGCTGGTGGCGGCCCTGACCCTGCTGCCGGTCGGGCAGATGACGCTCCGCCCGCTGGAGGACCGCTTTCCCCAGCCTGAACTGCCCGGCCGGATCGACGGCATCGTCCTGCTCGGCGGCTCCGTCAATACCGAGATGTCGGCGGACCGGGGGCAGCCCGTCCTCAACAGCGCCGGCGAAAGGATCACGGAGTTCGTCGCTCTGGCGCGCCGTTATCCGGAAGCCAGACTGATCTTCACCGGCGGATCCGGCTACGTCTTCGCCGGCGACCTGCGCGAGGCGGACGTGATCCGGACCGTGCTGGACGGCTTGGGGTTCGATACGTCGCGCATCGTCTTCGAGCGCGAGTCGCGCAATACCTATGAGAACGCGCTCTTCAGCCGCCCTCTGGCCGACCCGGCCCCGGGCGAGACCTGGCTTCTGATCACGTCGGCCGCCCATATGCCGCGTTCGGTCGGCATCTTCCGCCACGCCGGATGGCCCGTCACCGCCTATCCGGTGGATTACCGGACGGCGGGTTCGCTGACCTGGAGTCCCGATCTGCTCTACGGTCTGGATGCCCTCAACGAAAGCCTGCGGGAATGGGTCGGCTTGGCGGCCTACCGGCTGATGGACCGCACCGACTCATGGTTTCCGGCACCTGTACGAAACGATTAACCATTTTTGTTGGAGGTTATGATTATATGAGGTAGTTTCGCTCCGCCTTTAGAGGGAAGTCAGGATGGCCGGTAAAGCTATGGCCAAGGATTCAGTCGCCGGCAGGTCGGGTGCGGGCAAGATGCCAAGGGGTCTGCTGATTGCCGTGGCCGTTCTGGCGCTCTCCGGGTGTGCCGAAACCAAGCAAGGTCAGAAGTCGGCCGTTCAGGGTCAGGCGCGTGCGGTCGGCGGCTACAAGATCGGGGAACCGTATCAGGTCAAAGGCGTCAGGTACTATCCCAAGGAAGACTTCGGCTATGACGAGACCGGTCTTGCCTCCTGGTACGGTCCGGGCTTCCATGCCGAAACGACGGCCAACGGCGAGACCTTCGACCAGAACGAGCTGACCGGCGCCCACAAGACCCTGCCGTTGCCCAGTCTCGTCCGGGTGACCAACCTGGAGAACGGCCGCTCGATCATCGTCCGGATCAACGACCGCGGCCCCTTCGTTCCGGGCCGGATCGTCGATCTGTCCCGCCGAAGCGCCCAGTTGCTGGGTTTCGAAGGGCAGGGCAGCGCCAAGGTCAGGGTCGCGATCCTGCCGAAGGAAAGCCGCGCCATAGCCGCGGCGGCCCGTGCGGGGCAGGCGGGCGTCAGCGTCGCCGACATTTCGCCCGACGGAGCACCCAAGCCGGTTGCGGCGCCGCGCGCCGCCGTCCAGGTCGAGGGTGCTTCGCCGGTGGCGCGGCAGGTCGCGGAGCGGCCGGCCTTCGATCCGTCGCAGACCGTGGCGGGCGCCACCGTCGACGGAAGGTTCCTGCCGGCCGCCGTCGTCGCCGATACTCCGGTCAGGTCGAACGGCAGGTTGTACGTGCAGGCCGGGGCCTTCACGGTGTATGACAATGCCAACAGGCTGCGTGCCCGGCTGTCGGACCTTGGCACTACCCGGATCGATCCGACCATGGTCGGTCAAACCCAGTATTTCCGGGTTCGAATCGGTCCGCTATCGAGCGTCGAGGCTGCCGACTCGATCCTCAATCAGGTCATCGAAGCCGGCAACAACGGTGCCCGCGTCATCGTGGACTGAACCGGATCCGCGTCAGAATCAGGAAACAGAGGGTAGCAAAAACAGATGTCCGTCGCCCATCCGCGCAAATCGATCGCCTGGATCGCCGGGATCATGATCTCCTGCATCGCGTCCGCCACGTCGGCCGCGTCGCTCGACACCATCGCGAAACAGGCTGTTCTGATCGATATGTCGACCGGCACCACCCTGTTCGAGAAGAACGCCCATCAGCGCATGGCGACATCGTCGATGAGCAAGATCATGACGATGTACATGGTCTTCGAGCGGATCAAGGCGGGCCGGCTGTCGCTGGACGATACCATGCCGGTCAGCGAGCGTGCCTGGCGCATGCAGGGCTCCAAAATGTTCACGGAGCTGAACGCGCAGATCAAGGTGGAAGACCTGATCAAGGGCGTGATCATCCAGTCCGGCAACGACGCTTCGGTCGTCCTCGCCGAGGGGCTATCCGGCTCGGAGGAGCGGTTCGCGGAGGAAATGACCAAGCGGGCCCGCGAGCTCGGCATGGCGGACAGCAGCTTCAAGAACGCGACCGGCTGGCCCGACGACAACCACTACTCGACCTGCTACGATCTGGCCCTGCTGGCGGAGCACCTGATCAAGGAATACCCTCAGTTCTATCACTACTACTCGCAGACCGAGTTCACCTATCACGGCATCAAGCAGGGCAACCGCAACCCGCTGCTCTACCGGAACATGAACGTCGACGGGATGAAGACGGGCCATACCGAAACCGCCGGCTACGGCCTGACGGCTTCGGCCGAGCGCAACGGCCGCCGCCTGATCCTGGTGGTCAACGGCCTGCCGAGCATGCAGGGCCGCGCTGACGAGTCCGCCCGCATCATCGAGTGGGGCTTCCGCGAGTTCGAATCCTATGCGCTCTTCAAGAAGGGTGAGCCGGTCGAGCAGGCCGCCGTCTGGATGGGCGCCGCCGGCACGGTCCCGCTGGTGGTCGAAGACGACCTTCGCGTCACGATGAACCGAGACGAGCGCAAGAACCTCAAGGTTTCGGTCGTGCTGGAGGAACCGGTGCCGGCGCCTGTCGCCAAGGGCACCAAGCTTGGCAAGGTCGTGATGGAAGCGCCGGGCTTCAGCAAGCGCGAAGTGCCGCTGGTCGCAGGGCAGGACGTCGAACGCCTCGGCTTCATCGGCCGCATCGGCGCCGCTGCCATGCATCTCGTTTCAGGCTCGGGTAGCTGACCGGTGACGCACGGACGCTTCATAACCTTCGAAGGCGGCGAGGGCGCCGGCAAGAGTACCCAGGTACGCTTGCTGGCCGCAGCGCTGGCCGGGCAGGGGCGGGACGTGCTCGCCACCCGCGAGCCAGGGGGCGCCACAGGCGCCGAAGAGATCCGCAAGCTTCTGGTCTCCGGCGACCCCGGCCGCTGGGACGGGGTGACCGAAGCGCTGCTCCACTTCGCGGCCCGCCGGGACCATCTGGCGCGGACGGTCTGGCCGGCGCTGGAATCCGGCCGCTGGGTCGTCTCCGACCGCTTCGCCGACAGCACCATGGCCTATCAAGGCTACGGTCATGGCCTCGGACGCGAACCGATCGAGCGCCTCTATGAAGTCGCCGTCGGCGGTTTCGCTCCCGACCTCACGCTGATCCTCGATATCCCGCCGGAAGCCGGCGTCACCCGCGCCCATGCCCGGCACGACGGTGAGGACCGCTACGAACGGATGGACCTGTCTTTCCATCGACGACTGCGCGACGGCTTCCTGGAGATAGCGTCGCGTGAGCCGCAGCGCTGCGTCGTCATCGACGCCTCCGGCACCGTGGACGAGGTCCATGCCGCCATCATGAAAGCCGTCGCCGACCGCCTGCCCGCATGACCACCGAATTCCCCGATCCGCGTCATAACCCGGACCTGCTCGCCCACCACGCTGCCGAACAGGTGCTGCTGGATGCCTGGAACTCCGGCCGGTTGCCGCATGCCTGGTTGATCGGCGGCATTCCCGGGATCGGCAAGGCTACCCTTGCCTTCCGATTCGCCCGCTTCGTCCTGGCCAACGGCACCGAGCAGACCGGCGGCCTGTTCGGCGACCCGCCGCCCGCCACGAGCCTCCATGTCGCCCCGACGCATCCCGTTTTCACGCGGATAGCGTCCAACGGGCATGCCGACCTGCTGACCATCGAACGGCCGTTCGATGACAAGAAAGGCCGGCTGAAGACCGACATTCCGGTCGATCAGGTGCGCCGGATAGCACCGTTCCTTCACCTGACCGCCGCCGAAGGCGGCTGGCGGGTCGTGATCGTGGACGGCGCCGACCGGCTCAATACCAGCGGCCAGAACGCGATCCTGAAGATCCTGGAAGAGCCGCCGGCGCGCACCGTGCTTCTCGTCGTGACAGAGAATCCGGGCGGCCTGCTCCCGACGATCCGGTCGCGCTGCCGCAAGCTGCTGCTGCCGCCGCTTCCCGAGGATGTCGTAAGCGATCTGCTGGGACGGCATCAGCCCGATCTGCCGGACGCCGACCGGGCGGCGCTGGCGCGTCTAGCCGAAGGCAGCATCGGCCGCGCCCTCGACTTGGCCTCGGCGGGAGGCTTGACGCTATACCGCGACCTGATGGGGCTGCTCGGCACCCTGCCCAAGCTCGATCTGGTGGCGGCGCATGGGCTTGGCGACAAGCTGGCGCGCAAGGGCGCCGATACGGCATACTATGCGGTGACGGATCTGCTGGTATGGTGGCTGGCCCGCTTCGCACGGTCCCTCGCGCGCGAATCGCTTCCCCCCGAAGTGGTTCCCGGCGAGGCAGCCCTGATGTCCCGGCTTGCCGGGGATCGCTGCCTTGATCGGTGGGTTGAGGTGTGGGAAAAGGTCAACCGCCTTTTCGCACGGGCCGAAAGCGCCAATCTCGATCGAAAACAGGTCATTCTGAATGCCTTGCAGACGGTGGAGGCTGCCGCCTCCACCTGATGCGGAGCGGTACCATATATATCCGTACTATATAAAAGACGACACGCCGCGCAGGAGAGCCGAAATGGCCGGGTCAAAGCCCTATTACATCACGACGCCGATTTACTACGTCAACGACGTTCCGCATATCGGCCACGCTTACACGACCCTGGCGTGCGATGTCCTGGCCCGCTTCATGCGCCTCGACGGCTATGACGTGAAGTTCCTGACCGGCACCGACGAGCACGGCCAGAAGGTCGAGAAATCGGCCAAGCTGGCCGGCATCGATCCGCAGACCTTCACCGACCGGGTATCGCAGAACTTCCGCGACCTCGCGGCGGCGATGAACTATTCCAACGACGACTTCATCCGCACGACCGAACCGCGCCATATCGTGGCCTGCCAAGCGCTGTGGCGCAAGCTGGCCGACAAGGGTGAAATCTATCTCGGCTCCTATGCCGGCTGGTACGCCGTCCGCGACGAAGCCTTCTACGGCGAGGACGAGCTGACCACGACTCCAAGCGGCAAGAAGCTGGCGCCGACCGGCGCCGAGTGCGAGTGGGTCGAGGAGCCCAGCTACTTCTTCCGCCTCTCGGCGTGGCAGGACCGGCTGATCAAGTTCTACGAGGACAACCCGGATTTCATCCTGCCGCCGGGCAAGCGCAACGAGGTCATGGCCTTCGTCAAGTCGGGCCTGCGCGACCTGTCGGTCAGCCGCACGACCTTCGACTGGGGCGTGCCGGTACCTGGCGACGAGCAGCACATCATGTATGTCTGGCTCGACGCGCTGACCAACTACATCACCGCGGTCGGGTATCCCGATACGGCGCCGGACAGCGACTACGGCAAGTACTGGCCGGCCGATCTCCACATGGTCGGCAAGGACATCCTGCGCTTCCACACGGTCTACTGGCCTGCCTTCCTGATGGCGGCAGACCTGGAGCCGCCGAAGCGCGTGTTCGCCCATGGCTGGTGGACCATCGAAGGCCAGAAGATGTCGAAGTCGCTGGGCAACGTCGTGGCTCCGGATGCCCTGGTCTCGACCTATGGTCTCGACCCGACCCGCTATTTCCTGCTGCGCGAAGTTCCCTTCGGCAACGACGGCGACTTTTCCAGGCGCGCCATGGTCAACCGCCTGAACGGCGACCTTGCCAACGACTACGGGAACCTTGTCCAGCGCGTGCTGTCGATGATCCAGAAAAACTGCGGCGCCAGCGTGCCGCAGCATGGCGAGTTCAGCGAAGCCGACGGCAAGCTGCTGGGAGCCTCGGCGGCGCTGCTCGAAACCGTTCGGCGGGAGTTGTCGGTGCAGGCTTTCCACAAGGCGATCGAGGCGCTCTGGGGCGTCATCGGCGACGCCAACCGCTACGTCGACGAGCAGGCGCCCTGGGCTCTGCGCAAGACCGATCCGGCCCGCATGGGTACGGTTCTGTATGTTCTGGCGGAGACGATCCGCCGGCTCGCCATCCTGACCCAGCCGCTGATGCCCGACGCTTCGGCGAAGATCCTGGATCAGCTCGCCGTGCCGCAGGACGAACGCGGCTTCGACCGGCTGGCCGAGGGGCAGGCGCTGGCTTCCGGAACGCCCCTGCCGCCGCCGCAGGGCGTGTTCCCCCGGTTCGTCGAGGAAGCGGGAAACTGAGTGCGATGCTGATCGACAGTCACTGCCATTTGGACTTCCCGGACTTCGCCGAGGAACGGGACGAGATCGTGGCGCGGGCGAAGCGGGCAGGGGTCGGCCGGATGGTCACGATCTCGACCCGCATCAGCCGGTTCGACCAGATTCGTGAGATCGCCGAAGCCTACGAGGAAGTCTACTGCACCGTAGGGGTCCATCCCCATCAGGCGGCGGAGGAGCAGGCAGTCACCTCGGTCGAAAAGCTATTGGAACTCTCACGGCATCCGAAGGTCGTCGGTATCGGTGAAACCGGGCTCGACTACTTCTACGACAACAGCCCGCGCGACATCCAGGAAGCGGGCTTCCGCATACACGCTCAAGCCTGCCGCGAAACCGACCTGCCGATCGTCGTTCATACCCGTGACGCGGATTCGGACACGGCCAGGATCCTGAAGGAGGAAGGGGCAGGGCAGGGCTTGCGCGGCGTGCTGCACTGCTTCAGCTCCGGCCGGGAACTGGCGGAACAGGCCTTGGAGTTCGGCTTCTACATCTCGCTGTCGGGTATCGTCACTTTCCGGAAGTCCGAGGAACTGCGCGACATCGTCCGTTCGGTCCCGCTGGACCGGATTCTGGTCGAGACGGATGCGCCCTTCCTCGCACCGATGCCGAAGCGCGGCAAACGCAACGAACCGGCCTTCGTCGCTCACACCGCCGCCGTGGTCGCGGAGGTCAAGGGCATCCCGGTCGAGGAACTGGCGGCCCGGACGACCGAAAACTTCTTCCGCCTCTTCAACCGGATGCCGGCGCCGACGTCATGAGGATCACGGTTCTCGGCTCCGGCGGTTCCGCCGGCGTTCCGCTGATCGGCGGCGACTGGGGGGCTTGCGACCCCGCGAATCCAAGGAACCGGCGCAGGCGTCCGTCGATTCTGGTCGAGGATCGCGGTGTCCGCGTTCTGGTGGACAGCGGCCCCGATGTCCGCGAACAGTTGATCGCGGCCGGCGTCACTTGGCTGAGCGCTGTCGTCTACACGCATTCCCATGCCGACCACACACACGGGATGGACGACCTGCGCGGGATCAACATCGCCATGGGCAAGCCGCTGGACGCCTATGCCGACCG
>NZ_JCACHA010000693.1:9539-11807 GCF_059503625.1 Skermanella sp. | reverse complement strand
CCAACCACAAGAAGAACATCATCGGCCTGGACGGCTACGGTCTTTCCGTCGTCGGTACCCGGTCCATCAATCCCGCCATTTCCGGAGCCGACTGAGGCATGTCCGCCGTCACCGATACCGCCACCGACGCAGTGATCCGCATCACGGGTCCGCACATCCTGATCGTCGAAGCCCGCTTCTACGAGGACATCGCGGACGAGCTGGTCCGGGGCGCCATCATCGAGCTTGAGAAAGCCGGCGCCACCTATGACCGGATCGCCGTCCCCGGTGCCTTCGAGATCCCCGCCGCGATCAACTTCGCGCTCACGGCGGCGGAGGGCGGCGGCGCCGCCAACGACGAGAGCGCCGCGCCCCGCTACGACGGCTATGTCGCCCTGGGCTGCGTCATCCGGGGCGAGACGACCCACTACGACTATGTCTGCATCGAAAGCGCACGTGGATTGCAGGATATCGCCTTGCGCCACAACGCCGCCATCGGCTACGGCATCCTGACAGTCGAAAACGACGATCAGGCCTGGGCGCGTGCCAAGGTGGATCAGAAGAACAAGGGCGGCGCCGTGGCGTCGGCCTGTCTTGACATGATCCGGTTGAAGCGCCACTTCGGCCTGACATCCTGAATCAGACATATGCAGTTTTGAAAAGCACCATGGCACAGTCAGACGACGCGCGTGACAATGCCGCTTCGGGGGCTTCCCCCAAGCGCGGCCAGACCGGTTCGGGCGGTAAGCCGGGTTCCCGGCGTACCGGCGGGGGCTCGGCCAAGGCACGTCGCAAGGCGGCTCGTCTGGCGGCGGTGCAGGCTCTCTATCAAGTCGATCTCAGCGGCACCAACACCGAGACGGTCCTGGGAGAGTTCATCAAGCACCGCTTGGGACATGAGGTCGATGGCGACACCTATGTCGCCGCCGACCCGCAGCTCTTCTCCGACATCCTGCGCGGCGCCAGCGCCCGTCAGGCTGAGTTGGATACCATGCTGACCTCCTGCCTGGACGCCACCTGGCCGGTGGACCGGCTGGAACGGCTGACGCGGGCGATCCTGCGGGCGGGAGCCTTCGAGCTTCTCGTCAACGTGGAAACCCATCCCCGCATCGTGATCAGCGAATACGTGGACGTCGCCCACGCCTTCTTCGCCGGCCGCGAACCCGCGATGGTCAACGGCGTGCTCGACAAGCTGGCCCGCGCCATTCGAGCCGACGATCTGGCTGCTCCGGACCCCTCGCGTGCCCCAGCCGCCGGGCGCTGACGGCGCCGGCGAATTCGGCCGGATCGACCGCTACCTGAAGCCGCTGGCGGCAGGTTTCCCCGGCGCGCTCGGCCTGACCGACGATGCCGCTGTGTTCGGCATCCCGCCCGACCGGGAACTGGTGATAACCACCGACGCCCTGGTTGCCGGCGTTCACTTCCTCCCCGACGATCCCCCCGCCGACATCGCCGCCAAGCTGCTGCGGGTCAACCTTTCCGACCTTGCCGCGATGACGGCGGAGCCGCTGGCCTATTCCCTGGTCACCAGTCTGCCCGCCGATATCGGCGACGGTTGGCTCGCCGCTTTCGCCGCCGGTCTTGCGGAGGACCAGAAGCGCTACGGCATCCACCTGATGGGCGGCGACTCGGTTTCGACTCCCGGCCCGGTCACCCTGTCGGTAACCGCCTTCGGCCTCGTGCCCAGAGGACAGGCGCTCCGCCGTGGCACGGCAGGCGCGGACGATCTGGTCTTCGTCAGCGGCACCATCGGCGACGCGGCCCTCGGCCTCCGCGTTCTCCAAGGCAAGCTGAACGCCCCGGACCCCGATCCTCTGATCGAGCGCTACCGCCGCCCGCAACCCAGGCTTTCCCTGGTGCCGACGCTGCGCCGCTTCGCGACGGCCGGCCTCGACGTCTCCGACGGCTTGGTCGCGGATCTGGCGCATCTCTGCGAAGTTTCAGGCTGCGCCGCGACGATCCACGCCGACCGCGTCCCCCTGTCCGCCGCGACCCGCGCCGCTATCACGGCAGACCCGGCTCTCCTCGCCACAGCCCTGACCGGCGGCGACGACTACGAAATCGTCTTCACGGTGAAACCCGAAGACCGCGAAGCGCTCCTCGCCTCCGGCGCCGACGTGACCGAGATCGGCCGCCTTTCCCCGGACGGTGCCGCCGGCACCGTTACTGTCCTGGACGGTACCGGCGCCCCCACGCCCCTGACGGCCCGAGGCTGGACGCATTTCTAGAAAAACGTAGGTCGGTCTAGAGCGAAGCGGCAGCCGACAAGCCGGCGCGTCTGCTTGTCGG
>NZ_JCACHA010000693.1:0-9529 GCF_059503625.1 Skermanella sp. | reverse complement strand
GACCGCCCCCCCCCAAACCCGGGGGTCTGTTTTTTGGGGCGCCCGCTTCGCACTAGCCCGACCTACGCAGAACAACACTCCGATAAGGCTCTCTTACGGGAACATTGGTGCCTGCTCCAGCCCCATCGTCTCGATTAGGCCGTTCATCACGTTGAAGTTCTGGATCGCCTGTCCCGAAGCGCCCTTCACCAGGTTGTCCAGCACCGACAGCACGATGGCACGCCCCGGCAGCCGGTCCTTGAACACCGAGATGTGGATCTGATTGGACCCGCGCACATGCTTGGTGTGCGGCACGACACCCGCCGGCAGCACCTGCACGAACGGTTCGTTCTCGAACCGCGTGGCCAGGGCGGCCCGCAGGTCGTCCGGCCCGTTCTTGCCGGCCAGCTTGACGTAGGTCGTGATGAACTCGCCCCGGTTCATCGGGATCAGGTGCGGGGTGAACGCCATCGTCACCGGCGCACCGGCGGCGATGCTCAACTCCTGCTCCATCTCCGGCATGTGGCGGTGATGGCCGACGCCATAGGCGTGCATGCCCTCCGACACCTCGCAGAACAGGTTGGCCTGCTTGGCATCGCGGCCGGCGCCGCTGACGCCCGACTTGGCGTCCACGATGATGTCCTCGGTCTGGATCAGCCCGTCCAGCACCAGCGGCAGCAGCGGGATCAGCGTCGCGGTCGGATAGCAGCCGGGGTTGGCGACCAGCCGCGCGTTCCGCACGCCCTGACGGTTGAACTCGGTCAGGCCGTAGACGGCCTCGCGCTGAAGCTCGACGGCGGCATGCTCATGGCCGTACCACTCGGCATAGCTGGCCGGATCGGTCAGCCGGAAATCGGCGGACAAGTCCACGATCTTGACCGTGTGAGGCAGCGCCCGGATGATTTCCTGCGTCGTGCCGTGGGGCAGGCCGCAGAAGACGAAGTCGATCTCCGACCAGTCCACCTGTTCGATCTTCACCAGATTGGGCAGGTTCAGGTAGGCCAGATGCGGGAAGACCTCGGCCAGCGGCTTGCCGGCCTGACGTTCCGCCGTCAGGACGCGGACATCGGCGGCCGGGTGGCGGGCAAGCATGCGGACCAGTTCGGCGCCGGTGTAACCGCTGGCTCCCAGGATGGCGATCCGGATCTGATCGACCGATTCGGGCATCTGACTAACTCCCATAGGCGAAGGGCAGGGGACGAAACTTGGATCTGCGAATGCAAAAACGAACAGGGCGCCCCGGATCGGGACGCCCTGCCGCAGTATAACCAGAAATGCGGTGTGTTGGTGCCGATCAGCGCTTCGAGAACTGGAAGCTGCGACGGGCCTTCGCACGGCCGTACTTCTTACGCTCGACGACGCGGGCGTCGCGGGTCAGGAAGCCGGCTGCCTTCAGCGGCGGCCGCAGGCCCGGCTCGTAGTAGGTCAGGGCCTTGGAGATGCCGTGACGGACTGCACCGGCCTGACCGGACAGACCGCCGCCGGCGACCGTCGCCATCACGTCGTACTGGTCGATGCGGGCGGCGATCTCGAACGGCTGGTTCAGCAGCATGCGCAGAACCGGACGGGCGAAGTAGACGCCGATGTCGCGGCCGTTGACGGTGACCTTGCCGGAACCCGGCTTGATCCAGACGCGGGCGACCGCGTTCTTCCGCTTGCCGGTGGCATAGGCGCGGCCCTGGGCGTCGATCTTCGGCTCGGGTGCGGCCTGCTCGGAAACGACGGCGGTGGCGGTCGAAGAAGAACCGCCGGTCAGGTTCTTAAGATCGGCGAGAGTGGTGGTAACCTGCGCCATGATTTACGAGATCCTCTTGTTCTTCGGGTTCAGGGCGCCGACGTCCAGAACTTCCGGCTGCTGGGCTTCATGCGGATGGACGGCACCGCCGTAAACCTTCAGGTTGCCCATCTGCTTGCGGCCGAGCGGACCACGAGGAACCATGCGCTCGACGGCCTTGATGACCACGCGCTCCGGATACTTGCCATCCAGGATCTGACCCTTGGAACGGCCCTTGATGCCGCCGGGATAGCCGGTGTGCCAGTAGAAGATGTCGTCATTGCGCTTGTTGCCCGTCAGACGAACCTTCTGGGCATTGATCACGATGATGTTGTCGCCGCAATCGACATGCGGCGTATAAAAGGGCTTGTGCTTGCCGCGCAAGATATTGGCGATGATGCTCGCCATGCGGCCGAGGACGAGGCCTTCCGCGTCGATGATGAACCACTTCTTCTCGACTTCGGACGGCTTCAGGGACAGGGTCTGCATTGCCACTCTCTCATGAAATACCGGATGCGGCACGAGAGCGGGACTCCCTTGCCGAAGTTGGCCGGTGTTGTAGGGTGGCGACCCCCTCCGAGTCAACGGAAAAGCGCTTAAGGCGCAGTGATTTAGCTGCGCGGTATTATAATACCGCAACGCTTAACCCCTTGCATCAACACGCTTTTTCCCGCTAAGGCGCGGCAACGGTATCGTGATACCGCAACCATCCTCATGCCAGCATCGTCACCGGCGGCCGGTCCGGCGGTATGCTGTAGGTCCCTGTGACATGGGCCACCGGCTCGTCCTCGCCCTCCGAATAGAGCAGCACGTCGCCATAGGCCAGCCGCTTGCCCAGCTTCAGGATGCGCGCTTCGGCGATCACGCCGAACTGGCCGGGCTTGCGGAGGAAGTTGATGGTCATGCTGGTCGTCACCGCCAGCTCGACCCGTCCGATCAGGCTCAGGACCGCGCCGTACAGCGCCACGTCCGCCAGCCCGAACAGGGCAGGGCCGGTCACGGTGCCGCCGGGACGGACGAAGTCCGTGCGGTACGGCATGCGCAGGCGTATCGTTCCGGCTCCGACGCTCTCCACCGTGACGCCGTAGCTGCCGACCAGCGGCACGCCTTCGCGGATCAGCGTTTCAAGCTCGGCCGCCGCGATGGCGGAGGTAGTGTCGCTATGGCTCATGCTTTCCCGCCCCATGTTTTCTGGCCCAGTGTTTTATGGCTTCCATTTAAACCATCATTGAAACCGATCGGCGCATGGTTTCTGATGCCCAAAATCGCCACATCGGCAAAGACCATAAAATTCGGGAGAACGCCGCCATGACCGCCCAGCCCGCTACCCCAGCCGGAGAACCGATCCTGCTGCGCGAGGTCGCCGACGGCGTCGCCACGCTGACCCTCAACCGCCCGTCGACCCGCAACGCCCTGTCGATGGAGCTGATGACCCTCCTGACGGAGGAGCTTGAGGAAATCGGCCAGGACAGGAGCATCCGCGTCGTCGTGCTGGCAGGATCCGGCCCGGCGTTCTGCGCCGGCCACGACCTCAAGGAAATCCGCGCCAACCCCGGCAAGGAGATCTATCAGGCGCTGTTCCAGCAATGCTCCAAGCTGATGCTGACGATCACCAAACTGCCGCAGCCGGTGATCGCCAAGGTCCACGGCATCGCGACGGCGGCCGGCTGCCAGCTCGTCGCCACCTGCGACCTCGCCGTTGCGGCCGACACCACCCGATTCGCCACACCCGGCGTCAATATCGGCCTGTTCTGCTCGACCCCCATGGTGGCCCTGACGCGCGCCGTCGGCCGCAAGCACGCGATGGAGATGCTGCTGACCGGCGATATGATCGGCAGCGGCGACGCCGTCATGTTCGGCCTGATCAACCAGACCGTTCCGGAAGCGGAACTGGACGCCACCGTCCAGCAACTGGCGGTCCAGATCGCCTCCAAGTCGCCGCTGACCCTGGCGATCGGCAAGGAAGCCTTCTACCAGCAGATCGACATGCCGCTGGAGCAAGCCTACGCCTATGCCAGCGACGTCATGACCAGCAACATGCTGGCCCGCGACGCGGAGGAAGGCATCGACGCCTTCCTGGGCAAGCGCCACCCGGTATGGGAAGGCCGCTGAGGCGGGGTCAGGCGGCGATCATGCAGCACGATACCTACGCCGACAGCTACCTGTCCGACATCCTCGCCTCCGTGAAGACGATAGCCTTGGTCGGTGCCAGCACCAACTGGAACCGGCCCAGCTACTTCGTCATGAAGTACCTGCAATCCAAGGGCTTCCGCGTCATCCCGGTCAATCCCGGCGTCGCGGGCGAGCAATTGCTGGGCGAAACCGTCTATGCGAGGCTGGAGGACATTCCCGAGCCCGTCGATATGGTCGATGTCTTCCGCAACGCCGAAGCAGCCGGCCCGGTCACCGACAGCGCCATTGCGATCCATGCCCGCATCGTCTGGATGCAGATCGGCGTCCGCACCGACGAGGCGGCGGCAAGGGCGGAAGCAGCCGGCCTGAAGGTCGTCATGAACCGCTGTCCCAAGATCGAATACATGCGCCTTCACGGTGAGATCGGCTGGAACGGCATCAATTCCAACGTCATCACCAACCGCAAGCGGCCGGTCAAAGCCGTCAAGAAACTGATGTAAGGGGATCACAACGCCATGACCGACGACTCTACAGATCAACAGCGGACCTTCGGGTTCGAGACGCGCGCCGTCCATGCCGGCGCCGCACCCGATCCCGCCACCGGCGCCCGCGCCACGCCGATCTACCAGACCACCAGCTACGTCTTCGACGATGTCGAAGACGCGGCGTCGCTGTTCAACCTCCAGAAGATGGGCTTCATCTACTCCCGTCTGACCAACCCGACCGTTTCGGTCCTGGAAGAACGCATCGCCAGCCTGGAAGGCGGGCGCGGCGCCACCGCGACCTCGTCCGGTCACGCGGCCCAGATGCTGACCTTCTTCGCGCTGATGTCGCCGGGGGAGGAGTTCCTGTCGTCGCGCAAGCTCTATGGCGGCTCGCTCAACCAGTTCGCCAACAGCTTTCCCCGCGCCTTCGGCTGGAAGGCGATCTTCGTCGATGGCGAGGATGCCGACAGCTACCGCAGGGCGCTGACGCCGAAGACCAAGGCGATCTTCATCGAGAGCCTTGCCAACCCCGGCGGCGTCGTGTCCGACATCGCCGCGATAGCGGAAGTGGCGCGCGAAGCGAACATCCCCCTGATCGTCGACAACACGATGGCGACCCCGTACCTGTGCCGCCCGATCGAGCACGGCGCCACGCTGGTCGTCCATTCCACTACCAAGTTCCTCTCAGGTCATGGCAACTCGGTCGGCGGCGTCGTCGTGGACAGCGGCAAGTTCGACTGGACCGGGGCCGGCAAGTATCCCGCCCTGACCGATCCGGAGCCTGGCTATCACGGCCTCCGCTTCCACGAGACGTTCGGCGATCTGGCCTTCACGATCCACGCCCACGCCATCGGCCTGCGCGACCTGGGGCCGAACCAGCAGCCGATGAACGCCTTCCTGACCATCACCGGCATCGAGACGCTGGCTCTCCGGATGGAACGGCACTGCGCCAACGCCCTCAAGGTCGCGGAATTCCTGCAAGGCCATCCCGCCGTCGCCTGGGTCAACTATGCCGGCCTGCCGGACAGCCCGTACAACGCTCTGTCCCGCAAATACATGCCCAAGGGCGCGGGGTCGGTCTTCACCTTCGGTCTCAAGGGCGGCTTCGACGCCGGCGTCGCGATGGTCGAAGGCGTCGAGCTGTTCAGCCACCTTGCCAATATTGGCGACACCCGCTCGCTGATCATCCATCCGGCCTCCACCACCCACCGCCAGCTTTCCGAGGAAGGACTGAAGGCATCGGGCGCCACGCCGGATGTCATCCGGCTCTCGATCGGGATCGAGAGCGCCGAAGACATCATTGCCGACCTGGATCAGGCGCTGAAGAAAGCGGTGCGGTAGAAAGCCGCTTCGGTCACTCGGCCCCGACAGCCGGAGCCACCATCGGCGACGCCATCACGGGCGTCGCCGTCGCCGCAGCCGGTTCTTCCTTGGGCAGCAGCAGCGCCGCCAGGAAGGCGGTCGCGGCGAACCCGCCCAGCATCAGGAACAGCCAGTGGAAATCGGTGCTCCAGCCATAGGCCAGCGCCACCAGCTGCACCCCCAGTGGGGCGACGCCGAACGACAGGATGAACTTAGAGCCGAACGCCAGCCCTTGGTGCCGCGCAGGGGTATAGCGGGCCAGCAGCAGGTTCTCCGACGGTATCTGAAGGCTCTGCGTGAACACCATCAGGGCCGCGACCACCAGCAGCGGGAAGCCCGAGAAGCTGGACGCGATCAGCAGCAGCGGGATCTGGATCAACAGGCAGAAGACATAGACCCGCTTCAGCGGGTAGCGGTCCGACAGCATGCCGCCGACGAATTGCGAGCCGCTGGCGAACAGGTAGACCAGCGTCACCAGCCCGCCGACCCCCAGCGTGCCGTCGCCGACCAGCCCGGTCATCCGCTCGCCGAACCATTTCGGCATCGCGGTCAATGTGGACTGGAAGATCAGGCCGGCACAGACCATCGTCACCGACAGCACGACGAAGGCGCGGATCGCGTCGCCCCGGTTGGTGCCGGCCTTCGGCCTCAGGTCGCGCGGCCGGTCGGTGACCACGCCCATAGCGATCAGGCCCAGCAACACCAATCCGGTACCGAAACAAACCGCTCCCGGAACGATGAAGGCCGCCCGCCAGTTTACCAGTTCGG
Source organism: Skermanella sp. (assembly GCF_059503625.1). Taxonomy (NCBI): domain Bacteria; kingdom Pseudomonadati; phylum Pseudomonadota; class Alphaproteobacteria; order Rhodospirillales; family Azospirillaceae; genus Skermanella; species Skermanella sp. The sequence goes on along the minus strand of NZ_JCACHA010000693.1, from coordinate 3,028 downwards.
TAAGACCGCCGGCGATCAAGGCGGCGCTGGCTATGCCTAAGCTGCCGAAGATGCCCATGACGCCGAGCGCCCGCCCACGGTTGACCGCGTTCTTGATCGTCCACGACATGCCGACCGGATGGTAGATCGATGCCCCCAGACCCAGCACGGCCAGCCCGACTGCCAAGCCCGTCGTTCCGCCGGCCAGCCCCGACAGCACGGCGCCCGCGCCCGTCAGCAGGAAGAACACGACCATCATCTTGGCGTCACTCCAGCGGTCGCCCAGCCAGCCGGCCAGCGGCGCCCCGACGCCGATCATCAGGGACCCGATGGTCCACAGCCGGATCAGCTCGTCGTAACCCATCGCCCAATCCCGCTCCAGCCCCAGGACGACCGTGAGATACAGGGCCGACAGCACATGCATGAAGGCATGGCCGATGCACGAGAACCCCAGGGACAGGCGCGTGGACGCGGGAGACATACTGGAACCTTTCAAAAGAGGCTCGCGAAACGTCGCACAGGGTCGTTGGCGCGGGCAAGTTGCAGAGGGCGCATGGCACATATGCGCGCCATGTTGGATTAACACGCCGGCTGACGTAAGATGCCGCAACCGTCATATCACCTGCCACCCTTCTGCCCGGACCCCTGCATGACCGCCCCTCCTGAAACCTGTGCCGTGCCGGAAGACCGGCACCTGCACTGGCTGCGCCGTGGCCTGAGCCAGCCCGGCGGTAAGCTCCCCCTGTTCGACGAGGAAGGGCAGCAGGTCGACCGCGAGATCGTCAAGTCCTGCATCGCCGCCGGGTGGGCCGAACGCTGGTTCAAGAACCCGCTGAAACCGGACTGGGTCGTCTGCCGTATCACCGACGCCGGCCGTGCGGTCCTGACGCCGACAACTGACGGCGCAAAAAAATCTCAGCGTGGCGATACGTCGCAGCCTTGACATAACTCGGCATTCAATGCATAACTGACTTCCGGTTAAGACGGGTCCGGGTTTAGGGAGGAACATCCGAAAAGGATGGTCGCGGTCAACGAGCCGCAAGAAGTTGCCAGTTACAACGAACGGCCCCTCATTTTGAGGGGCCGTTCGTGTTTGTAGCGTTCCTTTTGCACTTTGGCCTAGTAATTCTAGCAGGGAACCTTCGAGCTGTAGGTCGGGTAAAGCGAAGCGGCACCCGACAAGCAGGCGCGTCGATGTCGGGTGCCGCTTCGCTTTACCCGACCTACGGCCCTACGGTTCTCTCTTCGACCTTACAAAGCAGAAAGGCCGGAAACGCCATTGGCGTTTCCGGCCTTTTGCAATTTCAGTTTCCTGAAAATATCGGGCAGGCGGGATTCGAACCCACGACCCCCAGTCCCCCAGACTGATGCGCTACCAGGCTGCGCTACTGCCCGCAAGACCGCCGTGCCGGTTCGCACCGGCTTTGGCGTGGCGGGGACTATAGCGGCGGGACCGACCCTCCGCAATCACCCCGATGAAATTATTTGCTCTTTCCGCTTATCGACCACTCATTCCGGGCCGCTCAGGGACGCCCGCTCCGCAGCATGTCCCGCAAGGCGATCAACTCCATCAGCACCGCCTCGATATCGCCGCGCTGGGATGCGGTCATGCCGTCGTGATGCTCGTCGTGGTCGCCAAGATCGTCGTCGTGCTCCAGATCATGAGCTTCGTCGCCTTCGCCCTCAGCTTCGCCATGACCCGGCAACGCCGATTCGTCCGGCAGGGACGCACCTTCGTCCGCTCCGCCGGCGGTGCTGCCGCGGGCCTCGCGCAGCAGGCGCTGCACGCCCTTGATCGTATAGCCTTCCTTGTACAGCAGGCTCTGGATACGGCGCAGCAGCTCGACGTCCTCGGGACGGTAGTAGCGCCGCCCACCGCCACGCTTTAGCGGGCGGATCTGCGGGAATTTGGTTTCCCAGAAGCGCAGCACATGCTGCGGCACGTCGAGTTCGGCCGACACTTCGCTGATCGTGCGGAAGGCTGTCGCCGACTTCACCATGCTGCGGGGCCGCGGATCCGGAGTGGGAGCGGTCATCGTCACGAGGCAACTTCAATATGCGGCGGATCGAGTTCGGCGAGTGTCTGGTTGATGCGGGCCTTGAGCACATGGCTCGCCCGGAACACCAGCACCCGCCTCGGCATGATCGGCACTTCCTCGCCGGTCTTGGGATTGCGCCCGACGCGCTCTCCCTTTTGCCGGACCGAGAAACTGCCGAAGGAGGATATCTTCACCATCTCCCCGCGCGCGAGTGCGTCGGAGATTTCATTCAATACGGTTTCCACCAGGTCGGCGGATTCGTTGCGCGACAAGCCGACTTCCTGGTACACGGCCTCGCTCAACTGAGCGCGGGTGACGGTCTCCTGACTCATGGCGTATTCCCTTTCGCCAGTGGCCCGCAAGGCGCCGGACCTGCCGCCGAAACCGTAATCCCGCGGAAGAAATGCGTCAATTACAAAGAGTTGGCAGGCATCGTTGAGCGTGTGGGAGACCTCCACAGCCTTACATGCGGACCAGTGCCGAACCCCAGGTGAAACCGCCGCCCATGGCTTCCAGCAGCACCAGCTCACCCCGTTTGATACGGCCGTCATGGACCGCTTCGGCCAATGCCAGCGGGATCGATGCCGCCGAGGTGTTGCCGTGATGATCCACCGTCATGACCACCTTGTCGGTCGACAGCTTCAGCTTCCGCGCCGTGCCCTCGATGATCCGCTTGTTGGCCTGATGCGGCACTAGCCAGTCGATGTCGGCGGCCGTCAGGTTATTGGCCTCGAGCGCCTCGACCACCACTTCGCTCAGCCGGGTTACGGCATGGCGGAAGACTTCCTGGCCGACCATCCGGACATGGCCGGTGCTCTGCGTCGCCGATGGCCCGCCGTCGACCCAGAGCAGTTCGTAGTGCCGCCCGTCGGAATGCAGGTGGGTGGACAGGATGCCGTTATCGGCGCTGGTGCCCTCGCCCTCTTCCGCCTGGAGCACCACGGCGCCGGCGCCGTCGCCGAACAGCACGCAGGTCGTCCGGTCTTCCCAGTCCAGGATGCGGGAGAAGG
>NZ_JCACHA010000692.1:11507-11813 GCF_059503625.1 Skermanella sp. | reverse complement strand
TGCTTCTGATCTGTGGCCCGTAAGGGGCCGTCCATCTCGGTCACGGTCCTGTCCAGCCGTGCCGAATCAGGACGAGAATATGGTTTGGTTCCCGGAAGAACCAAGGAGCGCGGAGTATACTCGGCGCGCCCCTTGAGTCAACCGAAGTCTGTCTCGGAACCGTCACCGACGGTTCCTTTACTTACGCTTGGAGTAGCGCTTCGATCTGTTCGGTCACCACGTCGATGTCGGCCATGCCGTCCACCGTCTCAAGCACGCCCCGCTCCTTGTAGTAGGGAAGGATCGGCGCGGTCTGCTTGTGATAGG
>NZ_JCACHA010000692.1:8311-11497 GCF_059503625.1 Skermanella sp. | reverse complement strand
TGATAGGCGGCAAGCCGTGTCGTTACAGTTTCCGCATTGTCGTCGGCCCGCCGGGTGAACTCGGTCGAACCGCAGACGTCGCAAACTCCATCCGCCTTCGGCGTCTGGAACTTGTCGTGGTAGCCCTGGCCGCACTTGGCGCAGGTGTAGCGGCCGGTGATCCGCTCCACCAACGCCGCATCGTCCACCTTCATCTCGATGACGTGGTCGAGCTTCAGGCCCTTCTCTTCCAGCATGCGGTCCAGGGCCTCGGCCTGAGGAACCGTACGCGGGAAACCGTCGAGAATGAAACCGGTGGCGCAGTCCGGCTTCGAAATGCGGTCAGCGATCATCTCGATCATCAGCTCGTCCGGCATCAGCTTGCCGGCAGCCATGATCTCCTTGGCCTGCTGGCCCAGCGGCACGCCGCTGGCTACGACCGCCCTCAGCATGTCCCCGGTCGACAATTGCACGAGGCCGTGCCGATCCTCGAGACGCTTTGCCTGGGTTCCCTTACCGGCCCCCGGCGGTCCCAGCAGAATTAAGTTCATCCTCTCCTCCCCCGCAGCTTAGCCTTCTTGATCAGGCCTTCGTATTGGTGCGCCAGCAGATGCGAATGTATCTGCGCGACGGTGTCCATCGTGACGGTGACCACGATCAGCAGGCTGGTGCCGCCAAAATAGAACGGGACGGCATACTGCGAAATCAGGATTTCGGGCAGGAGGCAGACTACGGACAAATATGCCGCACCTATGACGGTCAGTCGGGTCAGCACGTAGTCGAGGTAGTCGGCCGTGTTCTTGCCCGGGCGAATGCCGGGGATGAAGCCGCCATACTTCTTCAGGTTGTCCGCAGTCTCCGCGGGATTGAAGACGATTGCGGTATAGAAGAAGCAGAAGAACACGATCAGCGCGACGTACAAAGCGATGTACAGCGGCTGGCCGTGCCCCAGGTAGGTCGTGACCATCGTCAGCCATTCAGGCCCCTGCCCGCCCGAAAAGCCAGCCAGAGTCAACGGCAGCAGCAGCAGGGAGCTGGCGAAGATCGGCGGGATGACGCCCGACGTGTTCAGCTTGAGCGGCAGGTGGGAGCTTTCGCCGCCGAACATCCGGTTGCCGACCTGACGCTTCGGATACTGCACGATGATCCGGCGCTGCGCCCGCTCCATGAACACGATGAAGAAGATCACGCCCACCGCCATCAGCAGCAGGAAGATGATGAAGAAGGTCGAAAGCGCTCCGGTGCGCCCCAGTTCCAGAGTGCCGGCCAGAGCCCGCGGAAGCTCCGCCACGATGCCGGCGAAGATGATCAGCGAGATTCCGTTGCCGACTCCGCGAGCCGTGATCTGCTCGCCCAGCCACATCAGGAAGACGGTGCCGCCGACCAGGGTGATCACGGTGGTGGCCAGGAAGTAGATGCCGGGGTTATGAACCGCCGGCCCCATCGAGCCGGTCATTCCCTGAAGCCCGACCGCCATGCCATAAGCCTGTACCGTCGCCAGGACGACCGTCAGGTAGCGGGTGTACTGGTTGAGCTTCTTGCGTCCGCTCTCCCCCTCCTTCTTCATCTGCTCGAGCGTCGGCGAAACCGCCGTCATGAGCTGGATGATGATCGATGCCGAGATGTACGGCATGATGTTGAGGGCGAAAATGGTCATCCGGTGCAACGCGCCGCCCGAGAACATGTTGAACATGTCCAGGATGCCGCCGGAGCTTTGCCGGAAGATGTCCGCCAGGATGTTGGGATCGATGCCCGGCAGCGGGATATAGGTGCCAAGCCTATAGATGATCAGGGCCCCGAGGGTGAACCAGATCCGCTTCTTCAGCTCGGTAGCCTTCGCAAAGGCGCCAAAGTTGATATTGGCGGCGAGCTGTTCGGCCGCTGATGCCATATTCTAGTCCTCGACGCTCACGTGCGAAGTATTGTTCTTAATAAAGGACGGCCGGCGCCTGAGATCAAGCGCCGGCCAATTCCTCGTCTTCCGATCACTCGGCAGCTTCGGACTTTTCAGCCTTCGGCGGCACGGTGACCGTAACGGTCCCGCCCAGAGCCTCGACCGCCGCGATCGCCGACGCCGAAGCGCCCGCGACAACGAAGCTGGCCTTGGTGGTCAGGGCGCCTTTGCCGAGCAGACGAACACCGTCGCGGCTGTTCTGGGCGACGCCGGCCGCCACCAGGATTTCCCCGGTGATCGGCTGGGAGGCGTCCAGCTTGCCGGACTCGATCGCCTGCTGGACCTTGCCCAGGTTGGCGACCGCGTAGTCCTTGGCGAAGATGTTCGTGAAGCCGCGCTTCGGAAGCCGGCGATGCAGGGGCATCTGACCGCCTTCGAAGCCCTTGATCGCGACACCGGTACGTGAGGTCTGACCCTTCACGCCGCGGCCGGAGGTCTTGCCCTTGCCCGAACCGATACCGCGACCCACGCGCATACGGTTCTTGCGGGCGCCGGCATTATCCCGGATTTCGTTGAGTTTCATGGCTTTTGTAATCCCCTCGCCCGTTCTCAGCCCTGGCTCTCGACGCGAACCAGATGCTGAACCTTGGCGATCATGCCGCGGACGGAAGGGGTGTCCTCCAGCTCCCGCGTGCGGTGCAGCTTGTTCAGCCCCAGACCCACGAGGGTCTGGCGCTGGTCCTTCTTGCGACCGATCGGGCTGCCGACCTGGGTCACGATCACGGTTGCCTTGGTGTCGTCAGCCATGCTCAGGCCTCCTTCACTTCGGTGCCGGTCGCATCGCGGCGACCGAGGATGTCGCTGACGCGACGGCCACGGCGAGCCGCGACGGCGCGCGGGCTGACGACCTGAGCCAGGGCGTCGAACGTTGCCTTGATCATGTTGTGCGGGTTCGAGGTGCCGATCGACTTCGTCACCACGTCCTGCACACCCAGCGCCTCGAAGATCGCGCGCATCGGGCCGCCGGCGATGATGCCGGTACCGGTCGGAGCCGCCCGCAGAACCACCCGGCCGGCACCGAAGTGACCGTGCACGTCGTGGTGCAGCGTCCGGCCCTCGCGCAGAGGAACGCGGATCATGGTGCGCTTGGCCTGGTCGGTCGCCTTGCGGATCGCTTCCGGCACTTCACGGGCCTTGCCCGATCCGACGCCGACGCGGCCCTTGGCATCGCCCACGACCACGAGGGCCGCGAAGCCGAACCGACGGCCACCCTTGACCACCTTGGCGACACGGTTGATGCCGACCAGCTTTTC
>NZ_JCACHA010000692.1:0-8301 GCF_059503625.1 Skermanella sp. | reverse complement strand
AAGAGATAGCCGCCGCGATCGAAGACGACCTCCGTCACGCCGGCCGCCGTCGCCCGCTCGGCGATCAGTTTGCCGACCAGCTTGGCTGCTTCGATGTCCGCACCGGTCTTCAGCGACTCGCGCAGATCCTTGTCGATGGTCGACGCGGCCGCGAGGGTCTTGCCCTCGCTGTCGTCGATCACCTGGACATAGATGTGCTTGCTGGACCGGAAAACCGACAATCTGGGCCGGCCGCCCGCCTTCTTCCTGATCTGCGTACGCACCCGCATCTTGCGGCGTGCGTTCAGTTCCTTTGACGTTTTCATCGGCCGTGCCCCTACTTCTTCTTGCCTTCCTTGCGCAGCAGAGTCTCCGTCGAGTACTTGATGCCCTTGCCCTTGTAGGGCTCCGGCTTCCGGAACTGACGGATTTCCGCTGCGACTTGGCCGACCTTCTGACGGTCGGCCCCGGAAACGGAGATCGCGGTCGGACGCTCGGTCTTGATCGCGATCCCGGCGGGGATCGGGTAGACGACGTCGTGCGAGTAGCCGAGCTGGAGAACCAGATCGCTGCCCTGCACGGCGGCGCGATAACCGACGCCGTTGATTTCGAGGTTGACCGTGAAGCCCTCGCTGACGCCCTTGACCATGTTGGCCACGAGTGTCCGCGAAGTCGCCCACATCACCTTGCCGCGCTTGCTGTCGGCATGGCGCGGCTTGACGACGACCTTGCCGTCATCGAGCGACGCCGCGATGTCATCGATAAGGGTCATGCTGAGCTGGCCCAGCTTGCCCTTGGCCGTCAGGGTCTGGCCGTTGACTGCGACGTCAACGCCAGCCGGGACCGGCACGGGGTGTTTACCAATTCGTGACATGGCTGCCTCTTAGAACACGCGGCAAAGCACTTCGCCGCCAACATTGGCAGCGCGGGCTTCGTTGTCGGACATCACACCGCGCGGCGTCGACAGGATCGAAATCCCGAGGCCGTTATACACGCGGGGCAGATCCTTGATCTTCGAGTAGACGCGACGGCCGGGCTTGGACACGCGGCTGATGGTCTTGATGACCGGCTCGCCCTCGTGATACTTCAGCTCGATACGGAGCTGAGCAATGCCGGGACGCAGCTCTTCCTGGAAGTAGCCGCGGATGTAACCTTCACGCTTCAACACTTCCAGCACGCTCGACCGCAGCTTGGAGGCCGGGCTGTCGACACTGGTCATGTGGGCACGCTGACCGTTACGGATACGGGTCAGCATATCGCCCAAAGGATCGCTCAAAGACATCTTTCCGATCCCCCTTACCAGCTCGACTTCGTCATGCCCGGGATCTGACCGTTGGAGGCCAGATCACGAAGCGCGATACGCGAAAGCTTGAACTTACGATAGAAAGCGCGCGGACGACCGGACATCTCGCAGCGATTGCGGACGCGGGTCCGGCTCGAGTTGCGCGGCATCTCGGCGAGCTTGAGCCGGGCGGCGAACTGATCTTCCGGCGTCAGCGACGGGTCCTTGGAAATCGCCTTCAGCTCAGCGCGCTTGTTGGCGAATTTCTTGACCAGGCGCTCGCGGCGCTTGTTCTTCTGGATGGCGCTTGTCTTGGCCATGGCTGTAACCTCCTGCCGCTCAGGCGACGAACGGCATGTCGAAGCCCTTGAGGAGCGCCTTGGCTTCCTTGTCGGTCTTCGCAGTCGTCACGATGATGATGTCCATGCCCCGGATCTCGTCGATCTTGTCGTAATCGATTTCCGGGAAGATGATCTGCTCTTTCAAGCCCATGGCGTAGTTGCCACGACCGTCGAAGCTGGTGCCCGAGACGCCGCGGAAGTCGCGGACGCGCGGCAGTGCAATCGTCACCAGACGGTCGAGGAACTCATACATGCGCTCGCGACGCAGGGTCACCTTGCAGCCGATCGACATGCCTTCACGCAGCTTGAACTGGGCGATCGACTTGCGGGCCTTGGTCACCACCGGCCGCTGGCCAGCGATAGCGGTCAGTTCGGCGACAGCCGAGTTGACCTTCTTGCCGTCGGAGGTTGCTTCACCAACACCCATGTTGATGACGATCTTCTCGATCCGCGGCACTTCCATGTCGTTGGCGTAGTTGAACTCAGCCTTCAACTTGGCGCGTACGACGTCGTCGTATTGCTTTTTCAGCCTGGTCGTCATGGTGGCGCTCACAGATCGATGACTTCGCCGGACCGCTTGGCGACGCGCACCTTGCGGCCATCCTCGAGGGTCTTGAATCCCACCCGAGTCGGCTTGTTATCTTTGGGGTCGATATGGGCAACGTTGGAGACGTGCAGGAAAGCCTCCACTTCCAGGATGCCGCCGGCGGTGGTCTGGGTCTGGCGCTGGTGCTTCTTGACGATATTCACACCGCGAACCTTGACCCGGTTCTCCTTGGGAAGAACCTCGATGACCTCACCGGTCTTGCCCTTGTCCTTGCCGGCGATAACGACGACCTTGTCGCTTTTCTTGATCTTAGCGGCGGACATTACAGCACCTCCGGCGCAAGCGAGATGATCTTCATGAACTTCTTGCCGCGCAGCTCACGGGTCACCGGCCCGAAGATACGGGTACCGATGGGCTCGCCCTGCTTGTTGATCAGCACGGCGGCGTTGCGGTCGAAGCGGATGGAGCTGCCGTCGGTGCGCCGGATCTCCTTGGACGTGCGGACGATGACCGCACGATGCACATCGCCCTTCTTGACGCGTCCGCGCGGGATGGCTTCCTTGACGGAGACGACGATCACGTCGCCAACGCCAGCCACCTTGCGCTTGGACCCGCCAAGCACCTTGATGCACTGCACCCGGCGCGCGCCGCTATTGTCGGCGACCTCCAGGTTGGTTTGCATCTGGATCATATGTCAGACCTCTTCAATCAGCCGGCGGAAGAGCCGGACTCTGCCGCAGCTGCGGCATCGGTGAGAACAACCCAACGCTTGCGCTTCGAGATCGGACGACTTTCCTCGATGAAGACGTTGTCGCCGGTCTTGAACTGGTTGTTCTCGTCATGGGCAGCGTAACGCTTCGACTGCCGGATGAACTTCTTGTACACGGGATGCATCACGCGACGCTCGACGAGGACGATAATTGTCTTATCGCCCTTATCGCTAACGACCGTGCCCTGCATGATACGCCGGGGCATGGGTAAACTCCTACGACGCGGACGAGCGCACGCGCTCGCCCAGGATGGTCTTGATGCGCGCGATGTCGCGGCGCACCTGGCCGACGCGCGCGGTGTTCTCAAGCTGGCCCGAGGCCCGGCGGAAGCGCAGGTTGAACTGCTCCTTCTTCAGGGTCAGGAGCTGGTCATTGAGCTCATCTGCGGTCTTGGTGCGCAGATCGGCGGGCTTCGTCATTGATCCAACTCCTCGCCCAGACGGGTGATGAACCGGGTCTTGATCGGCAGCTTGGCGGCTGCGAGCTCGAAAGCCCGCTTTGCCAAGTCACCGGGGACGCCGTCCAGTTCAAACATGATGCGGCCGGGATGCACCCTGGCCGCCCAAAACTCGGGCGACCCCTTGCCGGAGCCCATGCGGACTTCGGCAGGCTTGGTGGAAACCGGGACATCCGGGAAGATCCGGATCCAGACGCGGCCCTGACGCTTCATGTGGCGGGTGATCGCGCGGCGAGCCGCCTCGATCTGGCGCGCGGTTATGCGCGCCGGTTCAACCGCCTTCAGGCCGTAGGCGCCGAAGTTCAGAGTCGTCCCGCCCTTGGCGGTGCCGTGGATACGGCCCTTATGTGCCTTGCGGTACTTCGTACGCTTAGGACTTAGCATGGCATGTGCCCTCTACTAGTATCCTGCCGTTCAGCGATTGCCGTGATCGCCACGATCGCCGCGGTCACCACGATGGTGATCGCCACGCTCGCCACGCTCGGGCCGTCCGCTGGGACCGGCCTGTTGTTCACTTGCGCGTTTATCCTGCGCCATCGGGTCGTGCGCAAGGATTTCGCCCTTGAACACCCATACTTTTACGCCGCACGTGCCATACGTGGTCTTTGCGGTTGCAACACCGTAGTCCACGTCAGCGCGGAGCGTGTGCAGAGGCACACGGCCTTCCCGATACCACTCCATACGCGCGATTTCCGCACCGCCGAGACGACCGGAGCAGTTGATCCGGATGCCCTGGGCTCCCAGGCGCATCGCGGACTGCACGGCACGTTTCATGGCGCGGCGGAAAGCAACGCGGCGCTCGAGCTGGTTGGAGATGTTTTCGGCAATCAACTTGGCATCGATTTCCGGCTTGCGGATCTCGACGATGTTCAGGTTGACGTCCGAACCGGTCATCTTGGCCAGCTCGACGCGGAGCTTCTCGATATCGGCACCCTTCTTACCGATAACAACCCCCGGACGGGCGGAATGAATGGTCACCCGCGCCTTTTTCGCCGGACGCTCGATAACCACCCGGGAAACGCCCGCCTGCTGGAGGCGGCCGTGCAGGAAGCTCCGGAGCTTGAGATCGCTGTGGAGCAGATCGGCGTAGTCCCGATTTGCGTACCAGCGGCTGTCCCAGGTGCGGTTGATGCCGAGCCGAAGCCCGACCGGATTGATCTTCTGACCCATATTACTCGGCCTCCACCGCTTCGGCGCGCTCGCGCACGATCACGGTCAGATTGCTGAACGGCTTCTCGACCCGGGCGCCGCGGCCGCGGGCGCGGGCGTGGAACCGCTTCATGACCAGAGCGCGACCGACCGTCGCCTCGGCGACGAACAGACGGTCGACGTCGAGCTGGTGGTTGTTCTCCGCATTGGCGATCGCCGACTGCAGGACCTTCTTGACCTCCTCGGCGACACGCCGCTTGGAGAAGGTCAGGTCGGCCACCGCCGCCTGCGCGCCCTTGCCCCGGATCAACTCGGCGACGAGGTTGAGCTTACGGGCCGAAGACCGGATCATCTTACCGAATGCCATCGCTTCGTTTTCGGCGATGCGAGGCGCATTGGCTGTCTTGCCCATGACTACTTCCTCTTCGACTTCTTATCGGCCGCATGGCCGTAATAGGTCCGGGTCGGAGCGAACTCGCCGAACTTGTGACCGATCATGTTTTCGGTCACGATCACGGGCAGGAACTTCTGACCATTGTGAACGCCGAAGGTCAAACCGACGAACTGGGGCAGGACGGTGGAGCGACGCGACCAGATCTTGATGATCTCGTTACGACCGCTTGCCCGCGCCTTATCGGCTTTCTTCAGCAGGTAACCGTCAATGAACGGTCCCTTCCAGACGCTGCGCGCCACGGCGTAACTCCTCTACTTCGCATGACGGCGGCGCAGGATCTGGCCATCCGTCTTCTTGTTGTTCCGCGTCTTCTTGCCCTTGGTCGGCTTGCCCCACGGGGTCACCGGATGCCGGCCACCGGAGGTCCGGCCTTCACCACCGCCGTGCGGGTGGTCGATCGGGTTCATGGCGACGCCACGGACCGAAGGACGCTTGCCCAGCCAGCGATTGCGACCGGCCTTGCCCAGGTTGATGTTGGACTGGTCCGGGTTGGACACCGCGCCGATCGTGGCGAGGCATTCGCCCCGCACGACGCGCAGCTCGCCCGAAGCCAGCTTCAACTGGGCATAGCCCTGGTCGCGGCCGACGAGCTGAACATAGGTGCCGGCCGAACGTGCCAGCTGGCCGCCCTTGCCTGCCTTCAGTTCAACGTTGTGGACGATCGTGCCCACCGGGATGTTCTTCAGCGGCATCGCGTTGCCGGGCTTCACGTCGACTCGCTCGCCGGCGATCACGGTGTCGCCGACCTTCAGGCGCTGAGGCGCCAGAATGTAGGCCTGCTCACCGTCCTCGTAACGGACCAGCGCGATGAACGCGGTACGGTTCGGATCGTACTCCAGCCGCTCGATGACGGCCGGAACGTCGAACTTGCGCCGCTTGAAGTCCACCAGACGGTAGCGGCGCTTATGGCCGCCACCGATCCGGCGCGCAGTGATGCGACCGGTGTTGTTACGACCGCCGCTCTTGGTCAGACCCTCGGTGAGGGACTTGACCGGCTTGCCCTTCCACAGCTCCGAACGGTCCACCAGCACGAGCTGGCGGAGCGACGGCGTGATCGGGCGGAAGTTTTTCAATGCCATCGGTCAGTTCCAGACTTAAACGCCAGTGGTCACGTCGATCGTGTGGCCTTCCGCCAGCGTCACGACCGCTTTCTTGTAGTCGGAGCGACGGCCCAGAATACCCTTGAAGCGCTTGACCTTGCCCTTGGTGATCAGCGTGTTGACCGCCGTCACCTTGACCTTGAACAGCCCTTCCACCGCAGCCTTGATCTCAGGCTTGGTAGCGTCCATGGGCACCTCGAAGGTGACCTGGCGGTGTTCGGAACCCAACGTCGACTTCTCGGTGATGATCGGGGCGGTGATCAGATCGTACATCCGCTCCTTGCTCACCGAAGGTTTCGAGATCTTGCTCATTTCAGGCGAGCCTCCAGCTGCTCGACCGCGTTGCGCGTCAGAACCAGCGTGTCCCGGCGCAGGATGTCGTAGACATTGGCACCCTGTTCCGGCAGCACGTCGATCAGCGGCACATTCCTCGACGCACGCACGAAGTTCTCATCCAGATTGGCGCCGTCGATGATCAGCGCCGAAGTCAGGCCGAGCAGCTTGAAGCGCTGGACCATTTCCTTCGTCTTATGGCTGTCGACGGCGACCGCGTCCAGCACCACCAGCTTGCCTTCGGCCAGCTTGGTCGAGAGAGCGGTCTTCAGCGCCAGCTTGCGGACCTTCTTGTTCAGATCGTGCGCATGGCTGCGAACGACCGGACCGAAGATCGCGGCGCCGCCGCGGAACTGCGGAGACCGCAGCGAACCCTGACGGGCGCGGCCGGTACCCTTCTGGCGGTGCGGCTTCTTGGTGGTGCCGCGGATTTCCGAGATGCCCTTGGTCTTGTGGTTACCCGAACGCCGCTTGGCGAGCTGGTAGTTGACCATGCGGGCCAGGAGATCGGTACGCAACGGCACGCCGAACACGGCCTCGTCGAGTTCGATCTCACCGACTTCTTCGTTCTTCAGATTCTTGACGGTCGTCTTCATCTCATTCACTCCGTCGGCTCGGCGCCGGCTTCGGCGGCAGGGGCCTCGGGGGCGGCAGCAGCCGGAGCAGCGTCAGGCTTGGAGCGAAGAGCCGCCGGGAACGGCAGGCCTTCCGGAGCCTTGCGCTTGACAGCGTCGCGAACCAGCACCCAACCACCTTCGGAACCGGGGACGGCACCCTTGACCAGGATCAGGCCGCGGTCTTCGTCGACCGAGACGATCTTCAGGTTCTGGGTGGTGACCTGCTCGGCGCCGAGATGACCGGCCATCTTCTTGTTGGCGAAGGTCTTGCCGGGATCCTGACGGTTACCGGTCGAACCATGCGAGCGGTGCGAGACCGACACGCCGTGGGTCGCGCGCAGACCGCCGAAGTTCCACCGCTTCATGCCGCCGGCGAAGCCCTTGCCGATCGTCGTTCCGGTGACGTCCACGAGTTGACCCGGAACGAAATGGGCAGCCGAAAGCTCGGCGCCGACCTCGATCAGGGCATCGGCATCGACACGGAACTCCACCAGCTTGCGCTTGGGCTCGACCTTCGCCTTGGCGAAGTGGCCGCGCTGGGGCTTCGTGACGTTCTTGACCTTGGCGGTACCGGCGCCGAGCTGGACGGCGGTATACCCGTCGCTTTCCTCGGTACGCACGGCGACAACCTGTACGTTGTCAACCTTCAGCACAGTGACCGGAACATGTTCGCCCTCGTCCGTGAAGACGCGGGTCATGCCGAGTTTCTGCGCGATCAAACCGGATCGCATGGTTTATTTCTCCTCACTAGGGACATCCTCAGGGGGAGAGGTCCCTTACCCTTGTACTTAGAGCTTGATCTCGACGTCGACACCGGCGGCGAGGTCGAGCTTCATCAGCGCGTCCACGGTCTGCGGGGTCGGATCGACGATATCGATCAGGCGCTTATGAGTACGGATTTCGAACTGCTCGCGCGACTTCTTGTCGATGTGCGGCGAGCGGTTGACCGTAAACTTCTCGATCTGCGTGGGCAGGGGGATCGGACCCCGAACCCGTGCGCCGGTCCGCTTGGCGGTGTTGACGATCTCGCTGGTCGACTGGTCGAGCACGCGATGGTCGAACGCCCGCAGGCGGATCCGGATATTCTGACTGTCCATCGTCTTCAAAACCCGTTTCTCTGCCGCTGAAGGGGCCGCTCCGTTCAGGAGAGCGGCCCCTCTTCGCCGGCTAACTCGTTGCACCCCGGACCTCATGGTCCGGAGCGACCCCGAACCGATTTACTTGATGATGCTGGCGACGACGCCGGCGCCGACGGTGCGGCCGCCCTCGCGG